>CAZOUC010000109.1:0-3043 GCA_964582825.1 uncultured Enterobacteriaceae bacterium
ATGCATCCCTGCAGGCTCGCCGCGGCCGTCCCTGGCCGCAGACGATCCGGGCCGGTCGTCCTGTTCCGCCCTGGCGGGTTGCCTGGGCTGGTCCGCGGCGTGGGTGCGTGGGTCCGGGCGTGTCGCGAGGCCGGAACAGGCCGCCCGTCCCGGATACGCCGTGAATGCATCCCTGCAGGCTCGCCGCGGCCGTCCCTGGCCGCAGACGATCCGGGCCGGCCGCCCTGTTCCGCCCTGGCGGGCTGCGTGGGCCGGTCCGCGGCGTGGGTGCGTGTCGCGAGGCCGGAACAGGCCGCCCGGGTTGGACCGGCGGGCGTCGTGCTGTAGGCAAGGGCTTGCCCTTGCGACGCCGCCGTCAGGCGGCGCCCTCGCACGGATGACTGGCTAGCCGGTGCTCTTGGTCGCGGCTTTCTTCAGTGGCGAGATCGACCCCATGCGCGCCCGGATCGACTGCTCGATACCGGAGGCGTCGAGACCGGCCTGCTGCCGCAGCAGGGAGGGCTTGCCGTGGTCGATGAAGCGATCCGGCAGGCCGAGATTCAGTACCGGGACCGCGATCTGCTCGGCGTGCAGGAACTCGTTGACGCCCGAGCCGGCGCCGCCGAGGACGGTGTTCTCCTCGAGCGTGACCAGCAGCTCGTGCTCTGCGGCGAGGCTGCGGATCAGGTCGGTATCCAGCGGCTTGACGAAGCGCATGTCGGCCACGGTGGCATTGAGGTCGGTCGCCGCTTCCAGTGCCGCGGGCAACAGCGCCCCGAAGGACAGGATCGCGACGCCACGGCCCTGGCGGCGCAGCACACCCTTGCCAATCGCCACCGATTCCATCTGCCGCTCGATGCGTGCACCCGGACCGGAACCGCGCGGGTAGCGTACCGCGGCCGGGCCGGTGTGTACCAGGCCGGTGTAGAGCAGCTTGCGGGTCTCGTTCTCGTCCGACGGCGCCATCACCAGCATGTTCGGTATGCAGCGCAGGTAGGTGAGGTCGAAACTGCCGGCGTGGGTGGGGCCGTCCTCGCCGACAAGTCCGGCGCGGTCGATGGCAAACAGCACGTCGAGGTTCTGCAGCGCGACGTCGTGGATCAGCTGGTCGTAGGCGCGCTGCAGGAAGGTCGAGTAGATCGCGACCACGGGCTTCATCCCTTCACAGGCCAGGCCGGCGGCGAGGGTGACCGAGTGCTGCTCGGCGATGGCGACGTCGTAGTAGCGATCCGGGAAGCGCTCGGCGAACTCGACCATGCCGGAGCCTTCGCACATGGCCGGCGTGATGCCGATCAGGCGCGGTTCCTGCGCGGCCACGTCGCACAACCAGTCGCCGAACACCTTCTGGTACTTGTGCCCGGCGGCCGGTTTGGGCGGGTCCTGTTTCGCGGGCGGTGGCGGCTCGATCTTGGTGATCGCGTGGTAGCCCACCGGGTCTTCCTCGGCCGGTCCGAACCCTTTGCCCTTCACCGTCATCACGTGCAGCATCTGCGGACCCTGCAGGTCGCGAACGTTCTCGAGGGTGCTCAGCAGGGTCGGCAGATCGTGGCCGTCGATCGGCCCGATGTAGTTGAAGCCGAGTTCCTCGAACAGCGTGCCGGGAGCGACCATGCCCTTGACGTGCTCCTCGGTGCGGCGCGCGATCTCGAGCGCCGGTCCCGGCAGTCGCGACAGGACCTTCTTGCCGCTTTCCCGCATCGAGGTGTAGAACTTGCTGGCCCAGATGCGGGCGAAGTAACTCGCCAGGCCGCCTTCGTTGTGCGAGATCGACATCTGGTTGTCGTTCAGCACCACCAGCAGGTTCGCGTCGGTATGCGCGCAGTGATTGAGCGCCTCGAAGGCCATGCCCGCGGTCATCGCGCCGTCGCCGATGATGGCGACCACCTGCCGGTCCTCGTTCTTGGCCCGCGCCGCCAGCGCCATGCCGAGGGCCGCGCTGATGCTGGTGCTCGAGTGGCCGACACCGAAGCAGTCGTACTCGCTCTCGGCGCGCTTGTTGAACGGCGCCAGGCCGCCGGCCTGGCGGATCGTGACGATCTCGTCGCGGCGACCGGTCAGGATCTTGTGCGGATAGCACTGGTGGCCGACGTCCCAGACCAGTCGATCGTGCGGCGTCTGGTACAGGTAATGCAGCGCGATCGTCAGCTCGACGACGCCGAGGCCGGCGCCGAAATGCCCGCCGGTCTGACCGACGCCGTACAGCAGGAATTCGCGCAACTCGTCGGCGAGCTGCAGCAGTTCCGTCGCGCCGAGGGCGCGGATGTCGGCCGGATCCTCGATGCGGTCGAGCAGGGGGGTGTCGGGGCGGGGATCCGGGATGTCGGCAAATATTTTCATCGATTCTTCGTCCGAGGCCCTGGGCGCCGCCGCGGTGGCCGACGGAGCCGCGAACCTTTCATTTTACATGGGTCGCGCCGGCATGCACGCACCCTGCCTGTGCTCTAGTGCTGGCGCGAACCGGCGTATTCCGCCAGCGCCCGCAGCGTTTCGGCCCGTACGCCGAATCCGGAAATGGCCTCGAAGGCGATCTGCAACTGGTGCTGCAACTGCCGCTCGGCTTCCTCGACCCCGAGCAGCGCCACGTAGGTGGCCTTGTTGTGCGCTGCATCGGCGCCGGCGATTTTCCCGAGCGTTGCCGTACTTCCCGCTACGTCGAGTACGTCGTCGCGGATCTGGAACGCCAGTCCCAGCGCCGCGGCGTAGCGATCAAGGCAGGCGCTCTCGTCGTCGGTCGCGCCCGCCGCGATGGCGCCGATACCCACGGCTGCGCGGAACAGGGCGCCGGTCTTGAGCCGATGCATGGTTTCGAGTTCCTCTGCCGAGGGGCGCTGTCGCTCCGCCGCCAGGTCGATGGCCTGGCCCCCGGCCATGCCGGTCGCGCCGATGGCCCGCGCCGTCAGCAGGCAGGCGCGCGCGCGGCGCGCGTCGTCGAGGTCCGGGCAACTCGCCAGCAGTTCGAACCCGAGCGACTGCAGGGCGTCGCCGGCGAGGATCGCGGTGGCCTCGTCGTAGGCGACGTGGCAGCTCGGCTTGCCCCGGCGCAGGGCGTCGTCGTCCATCGCCG
>CAZOUC010000109.1:3053-7771 GCA_964582825.1 uncultured Enterobacteriaceae bacterium
GGTCGTCGTGAACCAGCGAATAGGCGTGCAGGCACTCGATGGACGCGGCCAGCTGGTCGAGGGCGCGAGGGCTCGCCGTGTCCCGCCCCAGCGCGTCGTGGCTGGCCAGCACCAGGGCTGCTCGCAGGCGTTTGCCGCCGCCGAGCACGGCGTAGCGCATCGCGTCCACGAGTCGCGCCGTCAGGGGCGTGGTCTGCATGTCGGCATAGGGCGACGTGTCGTGGCGGACCAGGCGGTCGAGCGCGGCTTCGATGCGCTGCGCGCTCGCCGCCAGGAAGGACGTCAGCGCTTCGGTCATTCGCCGTCGTCGTCGTTCCCGTCGGCGGCGAAGGGCATCGCCAGCACGTTGCCGTTTTCCTCGACCAGCAGTTGGACCCGTTGCTCGGCCTGGTCGAGCGCCTGCTGGCAGTCCCGGGTCAGGCGTACGCCCTTCTCGAAGGCCTGCAACGACTGCTCGAGGGGCATGTTGCCGTCCTCGAGTTGTTCGACGAGGGCCTCGAGGTCGGCGAGGGCCTGCTCGAAGTCGAAGGTTCCGGGGGCGTCGGCGGTCATCGGGGTCTCCGCGGCGATGGCCCAAGATAGCCGGCCCGCCGCGCGAAAATCAATTGTCCGGCCTATGGTATAGACTTAGCGCATCGCTGCACCTTCGCGGTGCCGGGTCACCAACAGAGGAGCTGACAGGTGGATCTGGCCACACTGATCGGGTTCATCGGCGCCGCGGCCATCATCTCGGCTGCCATTTTTCTCGGCGGCAGCGCCGGCATGTTCTTCAATGTGCCCGGCCTGCTGATCGTGATCGGCGGCACGCTGTTCGCCGTGATGATGAAGTTCGGCCTCGGCGAGTTTCTCGGCGCCTTCAAAGTGGCCGCCAAGGCCTTCGTGTTCAAGAAGCAGGACCCCAACACGCTGATCGAGCGCATCATCGAGTTGTCCAATGTGGCGCGGCGCGGCGGCCTGCTGTCGCTCGAGCAGCAGGAGGTCGAGAACCAGTTCCTGCAGGAAGGCATCCAGCTGCTGATCGACGGCCATGACCCGGAAGTCGTCAAGGCGATGCTCAACAAGGACCGTAACCTGGCGCTGGAGCGCCACGAGAACGGTCAGGCGATCTTCGTCGCCCTGGCCGACGTGGCGCCCGCGATGGGCATGATCGGCACCCTGATCGGTCTGGTGCAGATGCTCGCCAACATGGACGACCCCAAGTCGATCGGCCCGGCGATGGCGGTCGCGCTGTTGACGACCCTGTACGGCGCGATGATCGCCAACATGTTCGCCGGCCCCGTCGCCGACAAGCTGCGCCTGCGCGGCGAACAGGAAGGCATGATCAAGGCGCTGGTGATCGACGCGCTGCTGGCGATCCAGGCCGGGCAGAATCCGCGCGTGATCGAGTCGATGCTGCAGCGCTACCTGCCCGAAGGTAAGCGCGCCAGCGACGAGGACCGCTAGGCCTCGGGCCGCGGTGGCCATGAGCGATGTCTGACGACGAGCGCAGGGTCAAGAAGGCAAAACCAGGCATCCCGGCCTGGATGGCGACCTTCGCCGACCTGATGACCCTGCTGATGTGCTTTTTCGTGCTGCTGCTGTCGTTCTCGGAAATGGACGTCATCAAGTTCAAGCGCCTCGCCGGCTCGATGGCCGAGGCCTTCGGTGTGCAGCGCCAGCTGGTCGCCAACGAGATGCCGATGGGCACCAGCATCGTCGCCCAGGAGTTCTCGCCCGGCCGGCCGCAGCCGACCCCCATCGACCAGATTTACCAGCAGACCGACGAGACCCCGGACCTGACCCTCGAAGTGCCCGACGAGCAGGATCCCGAAGTGGGTACCGGCGAGGACACCAGCAACGAGGAAGCGCGCGAGCAGATCCAGGCGATGATGGAGGAGACCAAGCAGGACGCGGTCGAGCTCGCATCCGAACTCGAGGACCAGATCGCGCGTGGCGAGGTCGAGATCGAGACCGAAGGTCGCAAGATCATCATCCGCATCCGCGAGAAGGGCAGCTTCGCGCCGGCCTCGGCGGAACTGGCGCCGGAGTACCGGGACGTGATGGGTGAGGTGGCCCAGCTGCTGGCGACCAAGCCGGGACAGATCCAGGTGCAGGGGCACACCGACGATCGACCGATCGCCACGCCGCGCTTCCGCTCGAACTGGGAGCTCTCGAGCAGCCGCGCCGTATCGGTGGCACACGAGCTGATCCGCGACGGCCGCGTGCCACAGTCGCGCCTGACCGTCAGCGGCTTTGCCGACACCCGCCCCCTGGTCGACAACGACAGTCCCGAGAGCCGTGCCCGCAACCGCCGGGTAGAGATCGTCCTGAACCAGGGCTTCGACCAGCAGGAACTCGAGGCCCTGCAGCGGGTACGTGACAGCGACCCGGTGTTCTACGATTCCCTGGAGATCGAGGACGACTTCAACATCCTCCCGGGCGAGGTGTTCTGACCGGACAACGGGTGCGAGCCATGGAACGAAGACGCTTTTTCCGAATCGACGACACGCTGGAACTGTACTGCGAGGCGCTCAGCGACGAGCAGGTGCGCGACACCGCCGCGACGATGCAGCCGACCGAGGCGCAGGACGTGCTCGCCGGCTTCGATCGCCAGATCCAGACCGTGATCGAGGCGGCGCGGGTGCAGGCCCCGGCGGTGGCCAACCTGGCCGAGATGCTGAACCGCAAGCTCAACTACGTCATCTCCACCCTGGGCATCAGCGAGGAACTCGTCGAGCGCATGGCCTTCCGCGCCCGCCACGTCAACCTGTCGGCCTGCGGCATCGGTTTCGACTCCGACACCGCCTACGAGACCGGGCAGCGCGTGCGCCTCGAGATGCGCCTGCAGCCGAACAATCTGCACCTCGTCGTGCTCGCCAAGGTGGTCGCATGCGAACGGCTCGTCGACGGGCGGGACGGACTCGACTACAACCTGCGCCTGAACTTCACGGACATGAGCAGTGCCGACCAGGAGCTGCTGATCCAGCACATCGTTCGCCGGCAGGGCCAGCAGCTGCAAGAGCTGCGAGAACAGCGCGAAGCCGATCCGGGCCGCTCGGGCCGTGACTGACCCGGCCATCACCGAGCTGCTCGAGTTCTGGTTCGGTGGCGATCCCCCGCCTGCCCCCGACGGTGCGCGGCACCGCCTCTGGTTCCAGACGACACGCGAACAGGATGATCTGATGCGGCGGCGTTACGCGGACCAGGTCGAGGCGGCCCTGCGTGGGGACTTCGACGGCCGCGCCGCGACGCCGCGCGGCGCCCTGTCGCTGCTGCTGCTGCTCGATCAGCTGCCTCGCAACATCTGGCGGGGCTCGGCGCGCGCGTTCTCCGGCGATGAGCGGGCGCTGGCGCACGCGGTCGCCGCGGTCGACTCCGGGTTCGACCGGCAGCTGCCGACGGTGATGCGCGCGTTCGTGTACCTGCCCTTCGAGCACGCCGAGTCCCTGCCGGCGCAGGACCGTGCCGTCAGCCTGTTCGAGACCCTGGTCGAAGACGCCGCCGCCGAGCGCGAGCTGGCCGCGGGCTTCCTGGATCATGCCCGGCAACACCGCGAGATCGTGGCCCGATTCGGGCGCTTTCCCCACCGCAACGACCTTCTCGGCCGGCCCTTCACGGCCGAGGAGCAGGCCTACCTGGACGGCGGCGCGCGCCGATTTGGCCAACAGCCGGCGCGATGAGGTACACTCCGGAACAATCCTGAGGGGTGGCCGACGGCCTGAGACGTCCTGATCGCTGGACGAACCCTTGGAACCTGATCCGGGTCATGCCGGCGTAGGGATAGGATGTTCTCAAATCCGCTTTCCGTCTCCCCGTGCGCCTGCAGCCCGGTCCACAACCAGGATCGGAGGTACAGATGATTGCCCTGGCCATGCTGTTGGGCCTGAACGTGACGGCGGCCGAGCTGCCGCTCGAGGAAGTCGTCGTGCGCGGCACGTTTCGCAGCGACCCGCTCGAGGAGGTCGCGGCGTCCGTATCCCTGTTGCCCGCCAGGACCATCGAGGAGCGCGCGGCCCAGCACGTCGAACAGCTGCTCAACCTGGCGCCCAACGTCAACATCGCGGCGGGCGCCTCACGCGGCCGATTCGTGCAGATCCGCGGAGTCGGCGAGCGCAGCCAGTTCGTCGACCCGGTCGACCCGTCCGTCGGCCTGGTCATCGACGGCATCGACCTGAGCGGCGTCGGCAATGCCGCGACCCTGTTCGATATCGAGCAGGTCGAGGTGTTTCGCGGCCCGCAGGGCACCCGCTTCGGCGCGAGCGCGATGGGTGGCCTGGTCGTCATGCACAGCGCGCCGCCGACCGAGGCGTTCGCCGGCCGTGTCGAGGCGGGTCTCGGGGACTATGGCGCGCGCCGCGTCGGTGTGGTGCTGAGTGGCCCCTTGCGTGACGGAGTCGGTGGTCGGCTCGCCGTGCACCGCCACCTCGGCGACGGCTACATGCGCAACCTGACACTGGACCGCGACGACACGGCCGATTTCGACGAGACCACGCTGCGCGCGCGCCTGCAGGCCAGACGGGACGTCACGGAGTTCGACCTGAGCTGGCTGCACCTCGATGTCGACAACGGCTACGACGCCTTCACGCTCGACAACAGCCGGCAGAGCCTGGCCGACGAGCCGGGCCGAGACCGGCAGCGCACCGATGCCCTGGCCCTGCGCGCCGAGCGCCCGGCCGGCGCCCTGACCCTGCAGGCGACGCTGAGCGTCGAGCGCAGCGATCTCGACTACGGATTCGACG
>CAZOUC010000110.1:0-7723 GCA_964582825.1 uncultured Enterobacteriaceae bacterium
CGCTACGACAGCGTCGCCGCGCTGGACGCGGACCAGGCGCGCAAGCTGCGCGAACTGCACGAGCGCATCAGGCTGATCGAGAGCCTGCTGCTGCAGAACCAGCGCACGCTCGCCGACACCCGCAACCGCGCCGCCGACTACGAACGACGCGATCAAGCGGTACCGCAGGCGATGCAGGACGTCATGCGCGGCTATCGCCAGCAGATCGCCGAGTTACAGGCCGAGATGGATCGGGTGTTCGCCGACGTCGAGGTCAGCGAGCAGCGGTTCGAGGACTGGCGCGCGCGTCTGCAGCGCCTGCTCGACCGCAGCCGGCCGGTGGAATACGGGTGCTGACGGCGCGCGGGTTCCCGCGCCGGCGCGTGAAAAATTTCCGGTCGCCCCCGGCCGGCGGTTGTTACACTCAAGGAATGGTTGTGTGCAGGAGTCGCACGATGACAACGAAGCTCCGTGCCTGTTGGCTCATTGCCTTGCTGGCATCGCTGGGTATCGTCCTGCCCGCTGGCGCCGACGATGCACTGACCGAAGGCTGTTATTTCCAGTACACCGACCGGAACGGCAAGGTCGTACTCGTCGACACGCTGCCCGCCGAGGTCGTCGACCGGGGTTACCGGATCCTGACCTGCGGCGGCGAACTGTTGAAGATCGTACCGCCCAAACGCGCCGTCGACGGGCCCACGCAGGCCTGCCTGCGCCAGAAGGAGTACGACCGCCAGCTGCTGCTGCGCTACAGCACCGTCGACGACCTGGAGGCCGCCCGCCTGCGCAAGGTTCGTGAGATTCGTACCCGCATCATGATCAACGAGAGCAACATGGTCGGCATGCGCGCCAGCCTGGTGCGCGATCAGGAGCGGGCGGCGGAACTCGAGCGCGCCGGTTCGGAGGCCCCGCAGTCGCTGCTCGACCGCATCGAGGTGCTGCGCGAGGAGATCGCCACCCTGGAGCGCAACAACCAGCTGCGCGAGACCGAAATCAAGGTCCAGGAGGACAAGTTCGACCGTGACGCGGAACGGCTCGCGCGCCTGCTCGACAAGAGCGATCCGATCGATTACGGCTGCTGACGGCCCGCCGCCGGCACCGGAGCTGAAGATCCCAAGCGACGAACCCGCCTAGACGACGCGCTCGCGGTAGAAACCCGTCGTCAGCACTTTCCACTGCTCGTCCCAGTATTCGGTGGGCGGGCGGCGAAAGCCGCTGCGCACGAACTGGGTGATGCGTCCCTCGGCGCAGGCCAGCATCAGGTTGGCCGCCAGCGCCACCGGAATCGCCGTACGCTGGCCCTCCTGGTGCTCGGCATCGCGCAGTACCTGGCGCAATTGCGTCTCCAGACGGTCGTAGAAGGTCGCGACACGCTGGCGCAGGCGCTCCGTTTCACCGACCAGGGCGTCGCCGGTGAGAATCCGGCACATGCCCGGGTTGCGCTCGCAGAACAGCAGCAGCAGGGCGAGGATCTGCTGGCAGCGTTGCAGGCCGTCGGGCTGCTCCTCGAGAACCCGGTTGACGCGCGAGAAGATCGTCTCCTCGATGAATACGATCAGGCCCTCGAAAATCTTCGACTTGCTCGGAAAGTGCCGGTACAGCGCCGCCTCCGAAACGCCCAGTTCGCGCGCCAGGGCTGCGGTGGTGATGCGCCCGCCGGGCGCGGCTTCCAGCATGCGCGCCAGCGTCTCGAGAATCTCCTGTCGGCGCGATCCGGAATTGCTGCGGCGGGGCATGGCGTCTCGTCGTGGTCGTTGAGCGGCGAGCCGCGAGTGTGCCCCAGGCCGGCTGGCCTGGCAAACCTCAGCCGGGCCGGCGCAGGGCGGTACTGCGGTTGGTGATCAGGGTGCCGACGCCCTCGTCGGTGAGGATTTCCAGCAGGACCGCGTGCGGCACGCGGCCGTCGATGATGTGCGCGCTGGTGACGCCGCCGATCACTGCATCCAGAGCGCACTGGATCTTGGGCAGCATGCCGCCGTGAATCACCCCGTCGGCGATCATCTGCTGCACGGTGGCGCTGTCGAGACCGGTCTGCACGTCGCCGTTGGCGTCGAGCAGCCCGGCGACGTTGGTCAGCAGCACGAGCTTCTCGGCCCGCAGCACTTCGGCGATGCGGCCGGCGACCAGGTCGGCGTTGATGTTGTAGCTCTGGCCCGTATCGTCGACGCCGACCGGCGCGACCACCGGGATGAAGTCGCTCGCCATGAACAGGTCGAGCAGTTCGCGGTCGATCGCCACGACCTCGCCGACGTGGCCGATGTCGACGATCTCGGAGCCTTGCACACTGCCCGGGCGTGCGGCCATCTTGCGTGCCCGGATCAGGCGCCCGTCCTTGCCGGTGACGCCGACGGCGCGGCCGCCATGGCGACCGATGTTCGCGACGATCTCCTTGTTGACGGTCGCGCCGAGCACCATTTCGACGACGTCCATGGTCTGGCTGTCGGTGACCCGCATACCGTCGACGAAGCGGGACTGGATGTTCAGGCGCTCGAGCAGGGCGCCGATCTGCGGGCCGCCGCCGTGCACCACGACGGGGTTGATGCCGACCAGCTTCATCAGCACCACGTCACGCGCGAAACTGTCTTTCAGGTCCGGGTCGACCATCGCATTACCGCCGTACTTGACCACCACGGTCTTGCCGGCAAAGCGGCGGATGTACGGCAGCGCCTGGGTCAGGACGCGGGCGATCTGGGCGGCATCTTCGCGGTTCAGGGACATGGCGGCGTGGCGTCGATTGTTACTGCAGCGGCGAGGTGTCGACCATGCCGTCGAGCGCCTCGCGGAAGGTCTGCTGGATACGCGCCAGCGCGTCGGCGTCGTCGGCCTCGAAGCGCAGACTCAGCGCCGGCCCGGTGTTGGATGGCCGCAGCAGACCCCAGCCGTCTTCGAATTCGGCGCGTACACCGTCGATGGTGATCAGCTTGGCGTCCGGGAAGCTGATCTGTGCGGCGAGCCGCTCCATCAGCGCGAACTTGTCCTCCTCGGGTACCGGCAGGAACAGTTCCGGCGTCGCTACCGAGGCCGGCAGCTCCGCCAGCAGGTCCTCGAGCGTGCGGTCCTCGAGGCCCATGATCTCGAGCAGGCGCGCCGCGGCATACAGGGCGTCGTCGAAACCGAACCAGCGCTCCCGGAAACAGATGTGGCCGGTGAACTCGCCGCCGAGCAGGGCACCGCTCTCGGCCATCTTCTGCTTGATCCAGGAGTGGCCGCTGCGCCACATCACCGGCCGTCCGCCCGCCTCACTGATCACCCGCGCCAGGTGACGGCTGCATTTGACGTCGAACACCACGTCGGCGCCGGGGTGGCGCGACAGCAGGTCCCGGGCGAACAGCATCAGCAGCCGGTCCGCTGCGACGACGCGGCCCTGGCCGTCGACCACGCCGAGGCGGTCGGCGTCGCCGTCGAAGGCGATACCGATGCTGGCGCCGTGCTCGATGACGGCTCCGGACAGCTGCTGCATGTTGACCGGGTCGCTCGGGTCCGGCGCGTGGTTCGGGAAGCTGCCGTCGAGGTCCTCGAACAGGGTAATGACGCGCGCTCCGAGCGCCTCGAACAATTCCGTCGCGATGACGCCGGCGGCGCCGTTTCCGCAGTCGATGACCACCTTCGGGTCGCCGCTGAGCACGATGTCGTCGGCGATCGCAGCCACGTAGTCGCCGTTGATGTCACTGACCCGGTAACTGCCCTGGCCGCTCTCGAAGTCACGCTCGCCGATGCGCCGGCGCAGGTCCTGGATCCGCTCGCCGGCCAGGCTCTGCCCGCCGAGCATGATCTTGGCGCCGTTGATGTCGGCCGGACTGTGACTGCCGGTGATCATGACCGCATTTTCGGTCTCGAGGTGCTGGGCGGCGAAATACGCCATCGGCGTCGCCACGGTGCCGATGTCGACGACGTCGCAACCCGTTTCCAGCAGGCCCTTGACGATGGCCTCGCGCATGCGCGGGCTGCTGTCGCGGGCATCGCTGCCGACGACCACGGCCGCTGGACCCTCGCGCAGGGCTTCGCTGCCGATCGCCTGGCCGAGCGCCTGCAGCAGCGGGTCGGAAAATGCGCTGGCCTTGCCGCGTACGTCGTAGGCGCGGAACAGCACGGCCGGGGCCTCGACCGCCTCGTCGAGCTGCAGCGGGTCCTCGTCGAGCTCGAGCCCTTCCCCGTCGCCGAGACCGGCCTTGAGCGGATCGAGGCCGAGTTCGTCCAGGCCCGCTTCCGGGACGGCCGCCTGTGCGGCCTCGTTGGCTGCTCCCGTCCTGGCTTCGGAGCGGCGCAGCAGGTCGCGCATCGTCTCGCCGACGGCACCGAGCTCGGGATAAGACAGCTGCGGCAGGTTCGCCGTGGTCTTGCGTTGCCCGGCCAATGCGACGAGCACCTGCACGTCGGCGCGCAGGCGTGACCTCAGGCGCGTGAACACCACCAGTGTCACGACCAGCAGCACCAGCCCGGCCGCCGCAGCCGCGATCAGCAGCGGAATCGCGCTGACGCGCGGCTCTTCGGCGAGCTGCTCCGCCGACGGCGAGTAACGCAGGGACAGGGTCGACCCCGCCAGCGCACGCTCCTCCGATTGCAGCTCAGTGGAGGGCGCACCGTGCTGGAAGAAGTCCCGGCCGCTGCTGCGAATCGCGATGGACCCGGGTTCTTCGCCGACCAGAGCCGCGAGGGTGCGCGGCGCGTCGAGCCGCAGCAGCACGACGCCAACCGGCTGCTCGCCGGCCGGACCCGGTACCGGCGCCGCCATCACCAGCAGGCGGCGGCCCTCGTGCTGGATGCCTTCGACGTCCGGATCGCGCCCCTCGAAGGCGCGCGCGACCAGGTCGACCTCGATGTTGTTGAGAAACCGTGCGCGGGGAAAATCCGGAGCGGCCGTGCCGAGCGGTCCCAGCGCGGTGCCGACGGCGTCGAGTCCACCCACGAAGGCACGCGCCAGCCACGTCACCCCGTCATCCGGGTCGTCGAGCGCGGACCGCACCACGTCCGTGCCGGCCAGGGCCTCGAGCTCGGCCTGCATGGCCTGCAACTGGGCGGTCAGCGCGGCGCCGCGCTGCTGGGCAGCCAGTTCGGCGATGCGCCGCTCGCGCAGGCCGTCCCCCTGCTGCTGCAGCAGGAAGCCGAGGGCGACGAAAACCGCGAACACCAGCACGATGAGCGCGTACAGGACCAGCGGACTGCGGCTGAGGATGCCGCCTTTGCTTGCCATCAGTTCGGTTCCCCGCGGCTCCGGCAGCTCTGCGCGATGAGTTCGACGAGCTGCTCGGCCAGCTTGTTCTTGGTGGTTCGGGGCAGCTCCTGCGACACCCCGTCCTGCAACACGATAACCGCATTGTAGTCGCTGTTGAAGCCGATTCCCGGCCCGGACACGTCGTTGGCGATGACCATGTCGAGGCGCTTGCGTTCGAGCTTGCGGCGTGCGTGGGCTTCGACGTCGTCGGTCTCGGCGGCGAATCCGACCGTGAACGGCGGCTGCGGGCGCGCGGCGACCTCGGCGAGGATGTCCGGGTTGCGTTCGAGCTCCAGGGTCAGTTCAGCCTGCGACTCCTTCTTTATCTTGCGATCGGCGGCCTGCCGCGGCCGGTAGTCGGCGACGGCAGCGGCGGCGATGAACAGGTCGCAGTCGTCGATGCGGGACATGACTGCCCGGTGCATGTCGCGGGCGCTGACGACGTCGATGCGCTCGACGCGCGGCGGCGTCTCGAGGGCGACGGGTCCTGCGATCAGGGTCACGGCCGCGCCGGCCCGGGCGGCGGCGTCGGCGAGTGCGAAACCCATCTTGCCCGAGCTGTGGTTGCTCAGATAACGCACCGGGTCGATGGCCTCGCGCGTCGGTCCCGCGGTGATCGTCACCCGGCGCCCGGCCAGGGCACCGCGCGGCAGCTGTTCGTCGAGCATGGCGAGGATCGCCTGCGGCTCCAGCATGCGACCGGGACCGACGTCGCCGCAGGCCTGCGAGCCGCTGTCCGGGCCCAGCAGCAGCATGCCCCGGTCGACGAGCCGGGCCACGTTGTCCCCGGTGGCGGGGTCGCGCCACATCGCCTGGTTCATTGCCGGCGCCAGCGCGATGCGCGCATCGGTCGCCAGGCACAGGGTGGTGAGCAGATCGTCGGCCTGGCCCTGCGCCAGGCGCGCCATGAAGTCGGCCGTGGCGGGGGCGACCAGCACGAGATCCGCCCAGCGCGCCAGTTCGATGTGACCCATGGCCGCTTCGGCTTCGGTATCGAGCAGCTCGAGGTGCACCGGACGCCCGGACAGGGCCTGCAGTGTGAGCGGCGTGATGAACTCGGTGGCGGCGCGTGTCATCACCACCCGCACGTCAGCACCCGCGGTCACCAGCAGCCGGCACAGTTCTGCCGACTTGTACGCGGTGATGCCCCCGGTGATGCCGAGCAGGACCTGCCGCTTGCAGAGATAATCCATGGCCGATCGGCGTGGCTGGAAGGAGCCCCGATTGTAGTACAAGCCGCTGGTGCGTTCGGCAGCTGCCTGCTAACGTAGGTGGCCGGTTCCGGTCCGACAGGGAGGTTGGTCATGGGAATTCGCGATTGGCCCGCGTCCGAGCGACCGCGGGAACGGCTGCTCGAGCACGGCGAGCGCAGTTTGAGCGACGCCGAACTGCTCGCCCTGTTCATCCGCTGCGGACGGCGCGGACGCAGCGCGGTCGACCTGGCGCGCGAGGCGCTGGCCCGCCACGGTGGCCTGCGTGGACTGCTCGGGGCGCCGCGCGGCGCCTGGGAATCGCAGTCCGGTCTCGGCGCCAGCAGTTACGCCATGCTGAAGGCGGCCCTCGAGCTCGCGCGGCGCCAGCAGCGGGCCCGGCTCAAGCGAGCGGGCCGCATCGGCAGTCCGCGCGACGCGCAGGCCTACCTGTCCTCGACCATCGGTCAATTGCCGCACGAAGTGTTCCACTGTCTGTACCTTGACAACCAGCACGGCCTGATCGCCGACGAGGCGCTGTTTCGCGGCACCATCGACGGCGCCAGCGTCTATCCGCGCGAGATCGTCAAGCGCTGCCTGGCCCACAACGCCGCCGCGGTGATCTTTGCCCACAACCACCCGTCGGGCGTGGCCGAGCCCTCCGCGGCGGACCGGACCCTGACCCGGCGCCTGCAGCAGGCCCTGGCGACGGTGGACATCCGCGTACTCGACCACCTGGTGATCGGTGACGGAGAAATCGTCTCTTTTGCCGAGCGCGGGCTGCTGGGGCCGGCCTAAGGGCGGTGAAAATTACTCTTTGTGCCGGCGCTTGTTGTGGCGCCGACCGCCCTCTGGTATAACATCGCGCTCTTTTTCAGTCGGTGGCGCCGGACGGCGCGACCGCAGGCTCAGTCGAGGCAGTATCATGGCCAGAGTGTGTCAGGTAACCGGAAAGCGTCCGGCGGTCGGCAACAACGTGTCGCACGCGAAGAACCGTACGCGTCGCCGCTTCCTGCCGAACCTCCACCGGCACCGTTTCTGGGTGGAAAGTGAGAAGCGCTTCGTCACGCTGCGCGTGTCCTCCAAGGGCATGCGCATCATCGACAAGCGCGGCATCGATCAGGTGCTCGCGGACATCCGTGCCCGCGGCGAACGCGTGTAACAGGAGACGCCGCCATGCGTGACAAGATCAAGCTCGTGTCGAGCGCCGGTACCGGCCATTTCTACACGACCGACAAGAACAAGCGCACCACGCCCGACAAGCTCGAGTTCAAGAAGTACGACCCGGTAGCGCGCAAACACGTCGCCTACAAGGAAGCGAAGATCAAGTAAGGTCCGCGGG
>CAZOUC010000111.1:0-2247 GCA_964582825.1 uncultured Enterobacteriaceae bacterium
TTCCCTCGGGCTCGCCGACCGCGGACGCCTGCAGGCGGGTGCTTACGCCGACATTGCCGTGATCGATCCGCTGCGCTATCGCGAGTACGCGGATTTCCGCGAACCGGAACGCCTGTCCGGAGGGGTCGTGCACCTGTTCGTCAACGGCCGGGCGGCGATACGCGACGGCCGGCATACCGCCGCGCGTCACGGTCGCGTGCTGAGCCTGGACCGAGCGGCGAACGCGCCGGTTGCCGGCACGCGGGTGCCAACCGCAACGCCTCGAGCAGCTGAGAGCTTCCATTCCACCACACGTCTTTCCACCACGCGAAGACACGACACGACAAGCAAAACAGCAGGAGACCACCATGCGTAAACCCCTCGTAGCAGCAATCCGCAGCCACAACGCCCGCCGCTGGAGTCGCGGCCTGACCCTGTCGGCGCCGCTGGCGTTCATGCTCCCCGTCGCCGCCCTGGCCCAGGAACCCGACGCCGACGAGCGGATGGTCGAGGAAGTCATCGTCGTCGGTTCGCAGATTCGCGGCGCCAATATTTCCGAGGCCCTGGCGGTATCCGTGATCGGCGCCGAGGACATCGAGATTCTCGGTGTCGAGTCCGGTGACGAACTGCTGCAGCTGATCCCCGAACAGGGGCAGAACTTCTTCAACGAGGAGGAGAACATCTCCGGGGGCGTCAACTCGGCGCGCGGCGACGTCGGTGCGTTCAACCTGCGCAACCTCGGCACCGGCAACACCCTGGTGCTGCTCAACGGCCGCCGCCTGGTCAACTCGGCCACCTACCAGACCGAGGAAGTCGGCGGCAGCTTCGTGCCGGTCAACACGGTCAACTCGCAGACGATCCCGGTCTGGGGCATCCAGCGCGTCGAGGTGCTGCGCGACGGCGCTTCGGCGATCTACGGCGCCGACGCCGTGGCCGGCGTCGTCAATACGGTGCTCAAGGACGACTTCGAAGGCTTCAACATGCGCCTGCGCTGGAGTGAGTACGAGCACGTCGCGCGCGACACGCAGACCCTGACCCTGGAGTGGGGCGAGAACTTCAACGGGGGGCGCACCAACGTGGCGGCGTTCTTCAACTACTACAACCGCGACCGGATCCGGGCCTCGGAAGACGAGCGCTGGGCGAACTCGGACTTCCGTGACCGCATCCCGGAGGATTCGCCCTGGTTCGGCGACACGGCGTTCCGCAACGACAGCGCGAATTCGCTGTTCGGGCAGTTCGACGTGGTGCCGAGCCTGCCCAGCAGCCACAGCCTGCGCCAGAACGACATCACCGACGGTTCGGGCGAGTTCGAGGTGTACCCGGCGGGCGACGAGCGCTGCCAGTACCCGATCAACGAATTCGTCTGCGGCGCCGAGGACGGCCAGGGCACGGTACGCTACAACCTCAACGAATTCCGCGACGTCAGTTCCAAGCTCGAGCGCCTGAGCCTGTTCGTCAACATCAACCACGAGTTCGGCAACGGCGTCGAGAGCTTCACCGAACTGCTCGGTTACGAGTCGAAGACGAATCTGCTGCGGCACCCGACCGCGTCCTTCACCGCCGTCGAACTCGCCCTGGAGCCGCAGGCCTATTACAACCCGCTGGGCCCCTGCGGTTCCCCGAACCGCCTCCCCGACGAGTTGATCGGGCCCGATGTGCCCTGCGAAGGCCTGGCCGTCGACCTCGACAACTACCGCTTTGCCGAGGTGCCGCGGATCATCAACAACGACGGCGACACCTACCGCATCCTGCAGGGCTTCCGCGGCAGCGCCGGCGACTGGGACTGGGAATCGGCGGTGTCCTGGTCGAAGGCGACCAAGAGCGACGTGACCAGCAACCGGCCGGCCAACTCGCTGCTCAAGGAAGCCCTAAGCGACCCGACCCCGGCGGGCTACAACCCGTTCAGCGGCGGCGTCGATTCCAACATCGAGCGCATCCTCGTCGACGTGCGCCGCGACGGTGAAACCGAACTGACGACTTTCGATATCAAGGTCTCCAACAACGACATCTTCCAGCTGCCGGCCGGCGGGGTCGGGATGCTGGCCGGCTTCGAGTGGCGCGAGGAATCCTTCGTGGACGACCGTGACCCGCGCCTCGACGGCACCATTCAGTTCGTCGACGAGGAGGGCGACACCTACCCGTTCGTATCCGATATCGTCAACTCGAGCCCGACGCCGGACAACCGCGGCAGCCGTGAAGTGACCTCGCTGTTCGGCGAACTGCAGATCCCGGTGCTGGAGACCCTCGACGTGCAGCTCGCGGCGCGCT
>CAZOUC010000111.1:2257-7571 GCA_964582825.1 uncultured Enterobacteriaceae bacterium
TCTCCGACATCAACGAGAGCACCACGGTCGGCAAGGCCGCGTTCGGCTGGCGTCCGGTGCCGCAGGTGCTGGTCCGCGGCAGCTGGTCCGAGGCCTACCGGGTGCCGAACCTGGTGACCGTCAACGAGGACATCGTCGCCCGCAACAATACGACCGAGGACTTCGCCTGCCGTTACGCGAACGAGGTCACGGACGAAGTGTTCGATCTCGATTGCGTCAACAACGTCCAGCGCGTCGCGTTCGGCAGCGACCGCCTGGTTCCCGAGGAGTCGACCAACACCTCGCTCGGTATCGTGCTCGAGCCCTTCGAAGGCCTGACGGTCACCTTCGATTACTGGACCATCGAGAAAAAGAAGACCATCGGCCTGTTCGGCGAGGAGAATCACACCTTGCTCGACCTGCTGTTCCGGCTGGAAAACGGACTGAGCAACTGCGACGCGGCGGACTTCAATGATGCCGTGGAGCGGGTGGCACCCGACGACGACCAGATTGCCGCCTACACGGCGGCAGGCATCTGTCCGGGCGGGGACATCGAGCAGATCTTCGATCAGTACGCCAACCTCGACACCCGCACGGTAGAGGGCTACGACATCGGCGTTTACTACGTTGTCGACACCGAGTTCGGCCGCTTCGACTTCCGCTACAACGGCGCCTTCCTCGACACCTACGAGCAGGAGGCCGGTGGCAACGCGGCCCTGCTGGTCGCCGCGCAGGACTCCGGCGCGATCCCGGCAAACTACCCGGTCACCGGCTTCGCCAACCTGATCGGTATGGACGGCAACCAGGACGAGAAGCACACGATGCGCCTGTCCTGGCGCTACAGCGCCTTCGGCGCGTCGCTGGCGGCGTTCCGCATCGGGTCCTTCTACCAGTCCAGCCTGACCCTGGAGGACGGTACCCGGTACATCATCCCGGACATGACCACCTACGACGCCACCGTCGACTACCGTACCGAGATCGCCGGCACCGACACCCGCTTCCGTCTCGGCATCAAGAACCTGACCGACGAGCGGGCGCCACTGGCGGACCGCTATTTCGGCTATTTCTCGGATGCACACAGCGACTACGGGCGCTACGCTTACCTGGACGCCCGCTTCAACTTCTGAGAAACGCCCGAACTGCGAGAGGGCCTGCGGGCCCTCTCGTCGTATCGGGCCGGGGAATCTGTCATGACCGAAAGCGCGACGATCCGTTCGCCGGCGCAGCGGGTCGGTCTCGTCGCCGGCCCGGTCCTGTTTCTGTCGATGATGCTGCTCGGGATCGACCAGCAGGTGATGAACGACGCGGCCTGGCGCACGGCGGCGGTCGGCCTGTGGATGGCGACGTGGTGGGTCACCGAGGCGGTGCCCGTGTCGGTTACGGCCTTCCTGCCCCTGGTCGCCTTCGACCTGCTGGGCATCATGCCGATCCGCGACGCGGCGGCGCCCTACGCCAATCCGATCATCTACCTGTTCCTCGGCGCCTTCATCCTCGCCGCCGCGGTGGAGCGCTGGCATCTGCACCGTCGCATCGCCCTGTGGATCCTGACGCGCACCGGTACCGAGGGGCGCCGGCTGATTCTCGGCTTCATGCTGGTGGCGGCGCTGCTGTCGATGTGGATGACCAACACCTCGACGACGATGATGCTGCTGCCGATCGCGATCTCGGTGGTCGGCGTGATCAGCGCCAACGTGCCGGATCTCGATTCGCACCGGCAGCACCGGTTCCAGATCGCGATGATGCTCGGTCTCGCCTTCGCCGCCACCATCGGCGGCCTGTCGACCCTGGTCGGTACGCCGCCGAACGCGCTGCTGGCCGGTTTCATGTCCGAGAACTACGGCATCGAGATCGGCTTCATGGAGTGGATGCTGGTCGGCGTGCCGATCAGCGCGGTGATGCTGCCGCTGGCCTGGCTGGTCCTGACGCGCTTCGTCTATCCGGTGGACATCCCGGAGAGCGCCGACGCGCGGGCGCATCTCGACGACATGCGCCGCGAACTCGGGCCGATGAGCGCCGCCGAGAAGCGCGTCGCCGCGGTGTTCCTGCTGGTGGTGATCGCTTGGATGCTGCGCCGCCCCTTGAACGCCCTCGGCCTGGAGGGCCTGTCCGATCCGGGTATCGTGATGGCGGCGGCGCTGCTGCTGTTCGTGCTGCCGAGCGGCGACCGCTCGCAGGCGCAGCTGATGGTCTGGCATGACGTCAGGGCTCTGCCCTGGGGCGTGCTGATCCTGTTCGGGGGTGGCCTCAGCCTGGCCGCCGCGGTGTCCGGCAGCGGTCTCGCCCAGTGGCTCGGCGAGAGCCTGGCGCCGCTCACCGTATTCGGCCCGGTGGTGCTGATCGTCGCCGCCACCGCGCTGGTGATCTTCCTGACCGAACTGACCAGCAACCTGGCGACGACGGCGACCTTTCTGCCGGTCATGGCAGCGATTGCCGTTCAGGCCGGCATCGATCCGATGATGCTCTGCGTGCCCATTACCCTGGCGGCGAGTTGCGCCTTCATGCTGCCGGTGGCCACGCCGCCGAACGCGATCGTGTTTTCCTCGGGCCTGTTGAGCATCCCGCAGATGGCGCGCGCCGGGGTCTACCTGAACCTGCTCGGCATGGTGCTGCTGACCCTTGTCGCGGTGTGGCTGGCGCCGCTGGTGTTCGGCTGAGCGATCGGCAGCGCGAATGGCAGGGCCGTCGATCTCCGGCGGGCGCCCCGGGCTTCGCGTCAGGCCGGGTCTCAGCGTCGCCAGGCCAGGCCGACGCGACCGTCACGGCGCGGGTCGGCGGCGCCCGTCCAGGCCCCGTTTTCGAGCGCCAGGGCATGGACGCCGCCGAAGTAGGCATCGAGCTGGCTGTCGCTGACGCCGAACGCGGGGCGAGCCAGCCGGAATTGCCGCCGGGCCATGCCGGACAGCAGCTCAGGTGGCAGCAGCTCGCCTTCGACGTAAGCCCGGTCCGGCGGTACCACGTGGACCCGGAAGGCGGCTACCGCGCTGTCGATGCCGCTGCCGACGTCGATCCAGTGGCTTGTGACCTGGGCCACCGCCGAAATGATCCGCGCGCTGCCCGGGCTGCCGAGCACGAGTACCGTTTCGCCGTCGCGGGTCGCTATCGTTGCGCTCATCGACGACAGGGGCATTTCCCGGGCCTTCAGCACGAACGGACTGCCGTCGTCCTCGAGCCGGAAGTTCTGCATGTAATTGTTGTAGAGAAAGCCCAGACGCGGGTGCGCCACGTGGGCGCCGAAAAAGCTGTCGATGCTCTGGGTGACCGACACGGCCATGCCGTCGCCATCGATCACCGAGAAGTGCGTGGTTTCGCCGCCGCGCGTCGCACGGTAGGCCTCGAGCAGCGCCTCTGCCGTCGCCGGAGAGATCTTGCCGGCGATCTCGTCAGCATAGTCGATGAAGCGGCTGACCGGGCGCTGGCGCCGTGAGTCCTGGGCTATGGCGATGGCATCGAGCAGTGCGAGGCGGCGACGGGCGTCGTCGCCAGCGAGTTCCTCGGCGGGCATCTGCTCGAGCAGCTCGAGGATCTGCAGCATCACCCAGCCGCCGAAGGGCGGCGGCAGGCTGTACACCGTGTGTCCACGGTAGTCGGTGCGCAGGGCCGGCACGATGCGCGGCTCGGGAAAGTCGTGCAGATCGGCCGCGCTGATCCAGCCGCCGTTCGCCGCGACATCGGCGACGATCTCCTGCGCGATTTCGCCGCGGTAGAAATCCTCCGCCCCGTGCCGTGCAAGGCGACGCAGGGTCGCGGCGAGCAGCGGCTGGCGAAACCGCTCGCCGCTCTGCCAGGGCTGGCCGTCCGGGCGCAGGAAGATCGATGCGGCCGCCGGCTGCTGCGCCAGTTGCGGCGCGTAACGTTGGAAGGAGCGCGCTCCGAAAGGGCCGACTGTGAAGCCCTGTTCGGCGATGTCGATCGCCGGTTCGAACAAGGCCGACCAGGGCATCTCGCCGCTGCCGAAGCGCTTGTGGGCCAGGTCCAGAACGGCCGGCGTCGAGGGTACCGTCGCGGCGCTGTGGCCGTAGACCAGTTGCTCACGGGTCACCGTCTCTGGAATCGTTGCCGGTGACCAGGTGGTGCCGTGGACGACGACCGGCTCGGCATCGCGATCCCTGATCAGCATGACGGTCTGTCCGGCGATACCCGAGCCGGCCGGTTCGCTGACAGCCAGCGCCAGCGAAACCGCGATCGCGGCGTCTACCGCGTTGCCGCCGGCTTCCAGGATCGTCACGCCGGCGGCCGTCGCCTCGGGGGTGGCGGAAGAGACGGCGCCGGCGAAGCGCTGGTCCTGCCCCTGTCCCGGCAGGGGCAGCAGCGTCGCCAGCAGCAGGCAAAACAGGCGCATGATCATATTCAGGTCTCCCAAGTCATCCCGGCATCCCGAGCAGTTGCCTCGCCGTAGCCGCATCGGCGGGTGTGCGTCCGAGCAGCGTTGCCGACTGCGCCAGCTGGCGCACCAGTGCCGCGTTGTCTGCTGCCGTGCTGCCATCGGCCAGTTGCAGGTTGTTTTCGAAGCCGACCCGGCAGTGACCGCCCAGCCCGGCCGCAGTCAGCGAGCAGGCCAGTTCGGCGCTGCCGAACGCGCACACCGACCAGACGACGGCCTCGAGATCCAGTCCGGCCAGCAGCGGCAGGAGGGCATCGGCCCGGCTCGTGGCCGGTTCGTCATAACGCCCCAGCACCAGCAATACGGCGGGTCGGTCGTCGGGCACCAGGCCGCGCTGGCAGAGCGCTGTGAAGCGAGCGACTTCCTGCGCTGAATAGAGTATGTACTGCGCGCTGATGGACTCGCGTCGCAGCCAGTGCAGGAACTCCGCGAACACGTTTTCCGCGGAAGGGTCCGGACACAGTTCCCGCAGCGCCAGGGATACGGCTTCCGGACGCAGCGCCCGAACCATGGCCATCTGCTCGGCGCTGGCGTACACGCCGGCCGATTCGGTGGTGACCTGCAGCACCAGGGTATCGCCGGTACAGCGGCGGATCGCCGCGAGGGCGGCCCGGTACGCGTCGACGTCCAGGGAGTGCGAGCCGTCTGCGGCCCGCACGTGCAGGTGCATCATCGCGGCCCCGGCCTCGACGATCGCGGCCGCGGTGTTCGCCAGTGCCGCGGGCGTGATCGGCAGGGCCGGGTGATCGGCGGCGGTCCGCCGCGCGCCGTTCGGCGCGTTGCAGATGATCAGCGGGGCCGGCTCGTTCATACCCTGACGCCGGCCCGCGCCAGCGCGGCGTCGAGGGTCGCCGCGAGCTTGTCGACGAGTTCCGTGACCTGCACGGGCTCGATGATGTAGGGCGGGGCGAGCAGCACGTGATCGCCGTAGCGGCCGTCGATGGTGCCGCCGCC
>CAZOUC010000112.1:0-7493 GCA_964582825.1 uncultured Enterobacteriaceae bacterium
TTTGAGCGTGCGGTGATTCTGGCGGCGCTGCTGCTCGCGCTGCCCGCAGACGGGCTCGAGATCGTCGATCCGACACGTCCGCAGGACGGCGCGCGAGACGGTGAGCGGCCGTTGCTGCTGCAATCGGTGCTGGTCAGCGAGACCCGGCGGGTGGCGGTCATCAACGGTCGCACCCTGCAGGTCGGCGACCGCGTCGACGGCGCGCGGGTGACGCGTATCGAACCCGGCAGCGTCTGGTTGCAGCGCGACGGCGACATCACGCGGCTGGACCTGGTCGCCGCGACCATCAGGAATTCGACGGAACGAGAGCGATGAATGTGCTGAACCGGATTGTGGCGCTGACTGCCGTGATGCTGCTGACTGCCTGCCAGGCCGTGGGGCCGAGGCCGGCACACGACACCGGGCCGATCGAAGAGATGGAGGCCCTCCTCGACGAGCAGGCGCAGGCGCCGGAGCCGGTGGCACCGCCGCCGGAGGTGCTCGACGCCATGCTGCCGTCGCTCGACGACGCGGCGGAGGTCGAACGCTTCGATCTCGCCGTCGTCAATGTGCCAGCCCGTGACTTCTTTCTCGGACTTGTCAAGGGCACAGGTATCAACATGGTCGTTCACCCGGAGGTCGAGGGCCTGATCAGTCTTGACCTGCAGGACGTGTCGATCGATGAGGTCATGACCGTGGTACGTGACGTGTACGGCTATCCATGGCGCCGCCAGGGCAGGCTCTACCAGGTCCTGCCGGCGGGCCTGCGCACGGAGATCTTCAAGGTCGACTACCTCAACGTACGCCGGCGCGGCCAGTCGGAAACCGAGGTGCGTGCCGGGCAGGTCAGTGACGCCGGCGAAGCGAGCACGGGTCGCCGCGGCACCCTGGACGACCCCAGCGTCCGCGACGACAACCAGGCCCAGCGCGGCCGCCGCGGCATCGTCGGCACGCGCATCGAAACCAGCGCCGAAGCCGATTTCTGGCGCGAACTGCAGAACACGCTCGAGCTAATCATCGGCGACCGCGAAGACCGGCGGGTGGTCGTCACCCCGCAGGCCGGCATGGTGGTGGTCCGGGCGATGCCCGGCGAGCTGGAGTCCGTGCGCCACTACCTCGAGAAGGCGGAGCTGACCATGCAGCGCCAGGTGATCCTCGAGGCGAAGATTCTCGAGGTGCAGCTCAACGAGGGCTTCCAGTCCGGGATCGACTGGACGGCCATCGACGAGACCTCGAACCGCACGATCGGTGTCAGTCAGGGCGGGGGCGACCTGGCCACCCTGAACAACCTCAACGGTGTGTTCGGCGTGGCGCTCGACACCGGCGGCGAGTTCGCCGGCCTGATCGAGCTGCTCAGCACGCAGGGCAACGTCCAGGTGCTCTCGAGCCCGCGCATCGCCACCGTCAACAACCAGAAAGCGGTGATCAAGGTCGGCACCGACGAGTTCTTCGTCACCGAGGTCTCGACGGTGTCGACGACCTCCGCGGCGGGTGTCGTGACCCAGCCCAACATCGAGCTGACCCCGTTCTTCTCGGGTATCGCGCTCGACGTCACGCCGCAGATCAGCGACGAGGACGAGATCATCCTGCACATCCACCCGAGCGTCAGCGAGGTGGTCGACCAGAACAAGACGGTGACGCTCGGCAACGAGACCCTGGACCTGCCGCTGGCGCTGTCGACCATCCGCGAGTCGGACAGCATCGTCTACGCGCGCAGCGGTCAGGTCGTGGTGATCGGCGGCCTGATGCAGACCAGCGCGCGCGACACCAGCGCGGGGCCGCCCGGCCTGTCCAAAGTGCCTGGCCTGGGGCACCTGTTCCGGCAGACGCGCCAGGAAAGCGTCAAGAGTGAGCTGGTGATCCTGTTGCGGCCGCTGGTGAGCTCGCCGGACGTCTGGCGTGATCTGATCAAGGAATCGAGCGACCGCATGGGCGGTCTGCGTTCGCAGCTGGAGCCCTGGTGGTCTTCCGGCGGGAGTAACTGATCGATGTACAAGGAATACTTCGGTTTTACGGACGTACCGTTCAGCCTGACGCCGAACACGCAGTTCTTCGTCGAGGCGCGGACGCATCGCGAGGCGCTCAACGTCCTCAACGTCGCGCTGTCCAACCAGGACGGCTTCATCAAGATCGTCGGCGAGGTCGGTACCGGCAAGACGATGTTGTGCCGGATGCTGCTGAAGAACCTCGAGGAACGCTACGTGTCCGCCTACATTCCGAACCCGTACCTGACGCCGCACGGGCTGCGGGCGGCGCTCGGCAACGAACTCGGCGTCGAGGGCAGCAACACCACCAACCGCCACCTGCTGATGAGCCGCATCACCGATCGCCTGATCGCCCTGGCGGCCGAGGGCAGGCAGGCGGTGATGGTCATCGACGAGGCGCAGGCGATGCCGGTCGAAACGCTCGAAGCACTGCGCCTGATCACCAACCTCGAAACCGAGCACCGCAAGCTGCTGCAGGTGGTCCTGTTCGGCCAGCCCGAACTGGACAACCTGATGGCACGCCAGGACCTGCGCCAGCTGCGGCAGCGCGTCATTTTTTCATACCAGCTGCGTACCCTGGACCAGGTCAGCACCGCGGCGTACATTCGCCACCGGATCTCGGTGGCCGGCTACCGCGGCGACCCGCTGCTCAGTCTCGGCGCCGAAGACCTCATATTCCGCGCCAGCGGCGGCGTGCCGCGCCTGATCAACGTTCTGTGCCACAAGGCCCTGCTGAGTGCTTACGGCAAGGGCGCGCGTCGCATCGAAAAACAGCACGTCAAGGCGGCGATGCGCGACACCGACGGGCTGCCGCGAATGGCCTGGCTGACGCGTCTCGGCCTGCGCGCGGCCTGAGGAGCGAAGGATGAGTCTCGTCAACACGATGCTCGAGGACCTCGACCGGCGCCATGCCGGTTCCGGCGGCGCGGCGGCCAATGCGCTCGGCTTCCTTGCGCCGCCGCCGCCCCGTCCGCGCAGTTCGACCTGGCGCACGGCGCTGCTGGTGCTGGCGCTGCTGGTGCTGGCGTTGCTCGCCTGGCGCTACGCCCCGCTGGTGACGGAGCGCGTCACGCGCTCGGCGCCGGCCGAACCCGTTCTGGCGCCGCCGGCAGCGATCGAATCCGCCGTCCCGGACCGTGCCGCTGCCGCCGTTGCCCCGATCCGTGTGGACGCTGCCGTGCCGGCTGCGCCCGCTGCCGTGGTGTCTGACAGGCCGCAGCTGGAGGCGGCCGCCGAGGAGCCACGGTCCGCGCCGCCGGTGACGACCGCCGAACCGGTCGCCGCAGTCGACGCGCCGCCGGTCACGCCGACCGTCATCGCCACCGCACCCGCCGATGCCGGCGCCTTCGAGCGCTCCAGCGACGCGCTGCAGGAGCGCCGCCGGGCCATTCGCGACCTGCTGCAGGCGCAGCGCTTCGAGGCGGCTCGCTTTGAACTGGAGAACGCGCGGGCTGAATGGCCCGACGATCGCAATCTGGCGCAACTCGAGGTGCGGGCCCTGCTCGGCCTGCGTCGCGACGCGCAGGCCCTGGCCGCCGCGGAGGCGCTCAATACCGCAGCCAGAGACGTCACCGCGCTGGAGTTGCTGGCGGTAGCTCGCCAGCGCAACGGCCTGCATCCCGAAGCCGCTTCGGCCTGGGCCTCGCTGACGCGTCTGGACGAAGGTCGCGGCGACTGGTGGTTCGGCCTGGCCGTGTCGCTCGATGCGGCGGCCGACGCGCCGCGCGCGGTGACCGCTTACCAGCGCGCGCTGCGCGGCGGCGAACTGGAGCCGGCACTGCGCGAGTATGCCCGCGAGCGACTCGTGCAACTGGCCGCGGGCCGCTAGGACGCGCGCATGGCGGGCATGTCGCAGGCACCGAAAAAGCTCCGCATCGGGGAACTGCTGAAGCAGAAGGGCCTGATCGACGAGCGCCAGTTGCAGCACGCGCTCGAGGAGCAGCGCAGCAGCGGCCGCAAGCTCGGCCGCACGCTGATCGATCTCGGCTACGTGCCCGAGGATGCGCTGCTGCAGCTGCTCTCCGAGCAGCTCGGCATGCCCTGCATCGAGCTGCGCCATTTTCCGATCGACACGGCCCAGTGCCACCGCCTGCCGGAGACCTACGCGCGCCGCTTCCGCGCCCTGCTGCTCAAAGAGGAAGGCGGGCGCTTCCTGGTCGGCATGGCCGACCCGATGGACATCCTCGCCTTCGACGAGATCAGTCGCATTCTCGGCGGCCCGATCAGCGGCGCCGTGGTGCGCGAGTCGGAGCTGCTGTCGATGCTCGACATCATCTACCGGCGCACCGACGAGATCGCCAGCATCGCCGAAGAGCTCAGCGAGGAGCTCGGGGCCGAGCTGCAGGACATCGACCTGATCGAGGCCGAGGACACCGCCGACGCGCCGGTCGTGCGCCTGCTGCAGTCGATGTTCGAGGATGCGGTGCAGGTCGGCGCCTCGGACATTCACATCGAGCCCGACGAGCGCGAACTGCGCATCCGCCAGCGCGTCGACGGCGTGCTGTACGAGCAGGTGATGCCGGAGAAGCGCATCGCCAGCGCGCTGGTGCTGCGCCTGAAACTGATGGCCGGCCTCGACATTTCCGAAAAGCGCCTGCCCCAGGACGGTCGTTTCAACGTCAAGGTCAAGGGACACACGGTCGACGTGCGCATGGCGACCTGCCCGACCCAGCACGGCGAATCGGTGGTGATGCGCCTGCTCGACCAGTCAGCCGGCGCCATCAATCTCGACCAGGTCGGGATGCCCGAGCGCATGCTCGAGACCTTTCGCATGGCATTCCAGCGACCGCACGGACTCGTGCTGGTGACGGGTCCCACCGGCAGCGGCAAGACCACGACGCTGTACGGCGCGCTGCGCGAACTGAACACGCCGCGCAAGAAGATCATCACCGTCGAGGACCCGGTCGAGTACCAGTTGCCGCGCATCACGCAGGTACAGGTGCACGAGCGCATCGGCCTCAGTTTCGCGACCGTACTGCGCTCGGCGCTGCGCCAGGACCCGGACGTACTGCTGGTCGGCGAGATCCGCGACCAGCAGACCGCGGAAATCGCCCTGCGCGCGTCGATGACCGGTCACCTGGTGCTGTCGACCCTGCACACCAACGACGCGGTGTCCAGTGCGATGCGCCTGCTCGACATCGGCGTCGAAGGCTACCTGGTCGCTGCCACGCTGCGCGCCATCGTCGCACAGCGTCTGGTGCGTCGGGTCTGCGACGCCTGTGCCACGCCCTACACGCCGAGCGAGGCAGAAGTCCACTGGCTGGGACAACTGTTCGGTGAGGGGGCGGCCCGGCACGAGGGCTACCAGCGCGGTGCCGGCTGCACCCAGTGCAACCATACCGGCTACCACGGCCGCATCGGCGTGTTCGAGATGCTGGGAATCACCCACGCCATGGCCGACGCGCTGCGCCGCGGCGACACCTCCGGCTTCGAAGCCGCGGCGCAGGCCGCGCCGGGCTACCGTCCGCTGACCCACTGCGCCCTCGACGACGCGAAACAGGGCATCACCAGCGTCGAAGAGGTGCTGCGCCTGTCCGAGCTGGTGAGTCTCGACTGATGGCCGAGTTCAGCTACAGCGGCCGGCAGAGCGGCGGAGAGCTGGTCAGCGGCGTGCTCGAGGCCACCGACCAGGCGGCGGTGATCGACCAGCTCGCCAGCCGCGGTATCACGCCGATCCAGGTCGAGGCGATGCAGCGCGCCGTCGCGCTGCCGGATCTGCGTGAGCTGCTGCGCCGCCGCGCACGCGTCGGGCTCGACGAGCTGATCATGATCAGCCGCCAGCTGCACAGCCTGGTCAAGGCCGGGGTGCCGATCAACCGCTCGTTCGCAGCCCTCGCCGGGACGGTGCGCAACCGGACCCTGCAGGAGGCGCTGCTCGAGATCGAACGTCATCTGAATACGGGGCGTTCGCTGGCGGCCAGCCTGCGACGCCACCCGAAGATTTTCGGCAACATGTACGTCAGTCTGATCCGGGTCGGCGAGAACAGCGGTCGCCTGGACGGCGCGTTCAAACAGCTGGCCGACTACCTGACCCTGGAAAAGGACACCCGGCGTCGCGTCAGCGAGGCCATGCGCTACCCGAGCTTCGTGCTCATCGCCATTACTGTCGCGATCTTCATTCTCAATTGGTTCGTGATACCGGTGTTTGCCGGCTTGTTCGAGCGATTCAACAGCGAGCTGCCGTTGCCGACGCGGATCCTCATCGGCACGTCGGACTTCTTCCTGACGTACTGGTGGCTGATTCTGGCAACCATCTTCGCGGCGGTTTTTGCGGTTCCGGCTTACCTGCGGACCGAAACGGGGCGCCTGCGCTGGGACAAGGCGCGACTGCGACTGCCGCTGGTTGGTGACATCATCGTGCGCTCGACCCTGGCGCGCTTTGCCCGGAGCTTCTCCATGATGCTCAGTGCCGGCGTGCCGCTGCCCCTGGCGCTCGATCTGTGTGCCGAGGCCGTCGACAACGTGCACGTCGGCGGCCAGATCAGCGGCATGCGCCAGGGTATCGAGCGTGGCGACAGCCTGTATCGCACGGCAGCGGCAAGCGGGATGTTCACGCCCCTGGTGATGCAGATGATCGCCATCGGCGAGGAGACCGGCCAGGTCGACGAGCTGCTGCTCAACGTCGCCGAGTTCTACGAGCAGGAAGTGGACTACGATCTGAAGTCGCTCAGTGCGCGCATCGAGCCGATCCTGCTGGTGCTGATCGCCGGGGTCGTGCTGGTGCTGGCGCTGGGCGTATTTCTGCCGATGTGGGACATGTACCAGGTGGTGCAGAACTGACGGAGCGGTAGGTCCGGGGGCCGACCGTCGACTGGGGTAAAGCGAGGATGCTGACGATGAACACGGGTATTGCGCGACGCGAGGGCGGCTTCACGCTGATCGAGATGGTGATCGTGCTGGTATTGATCGGCCTGCTGGCCGCGGTCGCGCTGCCGAGGATGTTCAACGCCACCGAAGGGGCACGGGAGAAATCGCTCGAGGGCACCGCCGGCGCCTTCGGTACCGCGGTGGCCATCGCGCACGCGCAGTGGGTCGCCAACGGCAACGTACGACCCGCCCAGACCGACCCGGCCAACAAGACCTTCGCCAACCTCGGAGGCCGGATCGTGTTCATGAACGAGAGCGGCTGGCCGGCCAACGACGACCCGGTGCTGGACAGTTCGTACAACAACCAGACCGCCGAAGAGTGCCTGCAGGTCTGGAACGCGGTGCTGCAAAGCGCGCCCGCGGCTTCGGCGAACCGCAACGAACGCGCCGACATCAAGTACCAGGTGTCGGTCGTTGATGCCAACCCGGACGTGTGCCGCTACGAGCTGGTGACGAATTCCGACCCCAACGCGGACCCGATCTACTATTTTGAATACCAGTTGACGATCGGCGACGTCGTGATCTTCAAACCTCAACTACAATAGACAACGTGCTGATACTGCATCGCTAAAGGAGTTTCGACATGAATCGAGCAAATCGCGGCCAGGCGGGTTTCACCCTGGTCGAACTGGTGGTGGTCATCGTGCTGCTGGGCATCCTGGC
>CAZOUC010000113.1:0-7465 GCA_964582825.1 uncultured Enterobacteriaceae bacterium
TGGCGCGGGCGGCTTCGGGGTACCACTGGTCCCAGCAGACCAGTACGCCGAGTTCGCCGTGCGGAGTCGAGAAGTTGTGGAAGCCCAGGTCGCCGGGGGTGAAGTAGTACTTCTCGTAAAAGCGCGGGTCGTCGGGGATGTGCATCTTGCGGTACTTGCCGGCGTAGCCGCGCTTGCCGTCCACCACGGCAGCGGTGTTGTGGTAGATGCCGGGCGCGCGCTGCTCGAACAGGCTGACGACGATGACCACGTCGTGGGCGCTGGCGAGCTCGGCGAAGGTGTCCGTGGTCGGGCCGGGCACGGCCTCGGCCAGTTGGTAGTGGACGAGATCCTCGGTCTGGCAGAAGTAGCGCGAGCGGAACAGTTCGGGCAGGCAGATGACCTTCGCGCCCTGCTCGATCGCCTCGCGGGTCATGGCCAGGGCCTTGTCCGTATTGGCGTCGACGTCCTCGCCCATGCTCATCTGCACGAACCCGGCCTTCATGGTGCGTTCTCGCATCGCGTTACTCCTCGTCGGGTCGTGGCGCCCGGCTGCTGCGCAGGTAGGTTTCCTCGGCGAAAGCGGCCCGGTACTCGTCGAGAATCGCCATGCCGCGCGTGGGCCGGATGGCGCCTGCGTCGATCTTGCGCTTGACCTGGTCCTGCATGCGGCGTTGCAGGTCGTTGGGAAAGTACTGCACGAGGCCGAGCATGTCCTGCACCTTCTGCCCCGGGATCACCTTCTCGATCCAGAAGTCGCCGTCCTCCTCGTCGTCGCCGTAGATGTGGACTTCGGTGACCCGGCCGAACAGGTTGTGCGCATCGCCCATGATGTCCTGGTAGGCGCCCATCAGGAAAATGCCGATCGGGTACGACTCGCCGGGCTGCAGCTCGTGCAGGCGCAGGAACTTGCGGTCTTCGTCGGCCGACACGTACTGCGACACCTTGCCGTCGGAATCGCAGGTCAGGTCCACCAGCATGGCGCGCCGCGTGGGCTGCTCGTCGAGCCGGTCCAGGGGCACGATCGGGAACACCTGGCCGATGGCCCAGTGATCCAGCACCGACTGGAACACCGAGAAATCCACCAGGTACTGGTCGACCAGCAGTTCCTCGAGCTGCTGCACCTCCGGCGGCGCGGGGTCGGGGTCGAGGGCACGCAGGTGGCCCAGCACGGCGGCGCAGCTGCTCCAGTACATGCGCTCGATGGCGGCGTTCTGTTCCAGCGACAGGTAGCCCATGGAGAACAGCGTGGCGGCCTCGTCCTGGATGTCCAGCACGTCGTGGTAGGTCTCGATCACGCTCTCCACGGTCATTTCGTCCGCGGGGGTGTCGCGCAGCCAGCTCAGCGCTTCCTCGAGCTGCTGGGCGGTGCGGTGCGCCTGATCCGGCAGCGCGACGTCGGCCGCCGCGGCGTCCTTGCGGTAGGCGTCGAGGGTTTCCACGACCAGCACCGAGTGGTGCGCGGTGATCGCCCGGCCGCTCTCCGAGACCAGCACCGGGTGCGGTACGCCGCGGTCGTCGCAGACGTCCTTGATGGCGTACACCACCGCGTTGGCGTACTCGCCGAGGCTGTAGCGGATGCCGCCTTCCTCGGAGGCGTCGGTGTAGTTGACGCCGAGGCCGCCGCCCACGTCGATGATGCCGATCGGCAGGCCGAGCTCGATGAGCTCGGCGTAGATGTGCGCGAGTTCGCGGGCCGCCTGCCGCAGCTGCGGTATCTCGGAGATCTGGCTGCCGAGGTGGAAATGCAGCAGGCTCAGCCGGTGCGCCTGGCCGTGGGCCTGCAGGATCTCGACGATGCGCATCAGCTCGGGCAGCGAGATGCCGAACTTGGACTGGTATCCGCCCGAGTCCGCCCACTTGCCCGCGCCGGAGGTGCGCAGGCGGATGCGCACGCCGAACTGCGTCTGCTGCCCGGCCTCGTCCGCCAGGCTCAGCAGCTCCTCGAATTCCCCGTATTTTTCCATGATCGGAATGACGTTCTTGCCGAGCCGCTGGCTGGCGAGAATCAGGGAGATCATCGAGCGGTCCTTGACACCGTTGCACAGCAGCAGCGTGTCGTCGGACTCCAGGTGCGCCAGTGTCGCCACCAGCTCGGCACGCGAGCCGCACTCCAGGCCGAGTCCGTACGGCTTGCCGGCGTCGAGTACCTCCTCGACCACCTCGTGCAGCTGGTTGACCTTGATCGGGTACACGGCCCGGTAGACGTTGCCGTAGCCGGACTCGTCGATCGCCTGGATGAAGGCCTCGTTGAGCCGTCGCACGCGGGCGCGCAGCACGTCCTGGAAGCGCAGCAGCAGCGGGAAGCGCAGGCCGCGCCGGCGCAGTTCCGCCAGCACGTCGATGAGGTCGATGCGCAGGGACTCGTCGCCGAAGGGCTGCACCGTCATGTGGCCGCGTGGGTTGACGACGAAGAAGTCGTCGCTCCAGCTCGCGACACGATAGAAGTCGGCGGCGTCGTCGACGCTCCAGGGCGGCGCCCCGGCGTGATTCGAGGAGGGGGCATCCATGGCTATTGTCCGAGCACGCTGGCGAAAATCAGCGGCGCGACGATGGTGGCGTCGGACTCGATGATGAATTTCGGCGTATCCGCCGACAGCTTGCCCCAGGTGATCTTCTCGTTCGGCACCGCGCCGGAATAGGACCCGTAGCTGGTGGTCGAATCGCTGATCTGGCAGAAATAGCCCCAGCGCGGCGTGTCCTCCTTCTGCAGGTCCTGCTGCAGCATGGGCACGACGCAGATCGGGAAATCGCCGGCGATACCGCCGCCGATCTGGAAGAAGCCGATGGAGGCCTCGCTGCTGCTGCGCTCGTACCAGTCGGCCAGCATGATCATGTACTCGATGCCGCCCCGGACCGTGTGCACGTTGCTGATCTCGCCGGTGATCACGTGCGAGGCGAAGATGTTGCCGAGGGTCGAGTCCTCCCAGCCCGGCACGATGATGGGCAGGTCGGCCTCGCAGGCGGCGACCAGCCAGCTGTCTTTCGGGTCGATCTGGTGGTGCTTTTCCAGTTCACCCGAGCGCAGTATCTGGTACATGAACTCGTGCGGAAAGTACGCCTCGCCGGCGCGGTCGGCCGCCTTCCAGTGCTCCAGCACCACGTGCTCGATGCGCCGGATGGCTTCTTCCTCGGGAATGCAGGTGTCGGTAACCCGGTTCAGATGGCGCGCGAGCAGTTGCTCTTCGTCGTCCGCGGTCAGTTCGCGGTAGTGCGGCACCCGCAGGTAGTGGTCGTGCGCGACCAGGTTGAACACGTCCTCCTCGAGATTCGCCCCGGTGCAGCAGATCGCGTGCACCTTGCCCTGGCGGATCATTTCCGCCAGCGACAGGCCGAGCTCGGCGGTGCTCATGGCGCCGGCCAGGGTCATGAACATCCTGCCGCCCCCGTCGACGTGACGGCGGTAGGCGTCCGCGGCGTCGACCAGGGCGGCCGCGTTGAAGTGGCGGTAGTGATGGCGCACGAAGTCGGAAATGGCGGTCATGTCATGGTCCTTGTCGGATCCGCGGCGCTCAGGCCGCGGGTACTTGCTGGGTCAGGCAGTGAAAGGTGCCGAGCCCGAGCACCAGGTCGGTACAGTCGATGCCCACGACCTCGCGGTCCGGAAACAGGCTGCGGAGCAGCGCGAGGTTGGGTTCGTCGCTCGGGTCATTGAACACCGGTACGATGACGGTCCGGTTGCCGATGTAGAAGTTGGCGGGGCTGGCGGGCAGGCGGTTGCCGGCGAACTCGACCGGACGCGGCATGGTCAGCTCGAATACCCGCAGGGGCCTGTCGCCGGCCAGACGCACCGCGTCGAGACGCTCCCGGTTTTCCGCCAGGGCCTCGTAGTTGTCGTCACCGCGGTCCGGTTCGATGACCGTCACCACCGCGTCCTCGCTGACGAAGCGGGTCAGGTCGTCGATGTGGCCGTCGGTGTCGTCGCCGACGATGCCGTCGCCCAGCCACACGATCTGCTCGACGCCGAGCCACGATCGCAGGGCATCCTCGATCTCGCCACGGCTCATCGACGGGTTGCGATTGGGATGCAGCAGGCACTGCTCGGTGGTGAGCAGCGCGCCGGCCCCGTTGACGTCGATCGAGCCGCCCTCGAGCACCATGTCGACACGCCGGCATGGCACGCCGAGGACATCGGCCATCTGCGGTGGAATCGCGTCGTCCAGGTCGAACGGCGGGTACTTGCCACCCCAGGCGTTGAACCGGAAGTCGAGCGCCAGCAGCGGCGCCTCCTCGTGGTCGCGGGTCACGAACAGGGCGCCGTGATCCCGGCACCAGGCGTCGTTGGTCCGGAAGTGGTGAAAGCGCACGTTCGCGGGCTGCGCCAGCCCTTCGAGCAGCTTGCGCACGTGCGCCTCGTGGGCGGCGTCGAGCACGTTGATGCGCACCAGCTCGTCGGCCGACAGGGCGCCGACGAAGCGCGCCATGACCGGCTCGACCGGTTCGAACTTACCCGGCCAGCTCTCCCGGTTGTGCGGCCAGGAAACCCAGGTGCACTGGTGCGGTGCCCATTCGGCGGGCATCGCGTAGCGGGCCTGGCTCGCTGTTGCTCTGTCTTCGGTTTGCGTGTCGATGTCGGCGGGTCCTGCTCGAGTGGCTGCTGTGTGCCAGTGAAACCGTCATTCTACGGCTTGCGGGGCAGGGGCCGGAACGGCGCGAAGGCCGGCGTTTCCGTGCATTTCTGCCGAATGCCGGCGCGACGGATCGCCTACCAGGGCAGCCGCTCTCCGTTGGCGTGCCAGAAGCCGCCGGAGTCATCGAGTGTCAGCTCGTCCAGGCGCGCGATGAGTCCCGCGGCCGCGTCCCGGGGTTCGATGCCCCGCCGGCCCGTCATCTCCGTGGCGACCAGCCCGGGGTGCAGCAGCGCCACCGCGATGCGGCGCTCGCGCAGGTCATGCGCCAGGTTGGCCCCCACCATGTTCACAGCCGCCTTGGAGATGCGATAGCCGTACATGCCGCCGGAGCCGTTGTCGGCAATGGAGCCGACCCGGCTCGTCACGATGCCGACCTTGCCGCCGTCGCGGATCCGCTCGCGCAGCGTTGCCGTCACGCGCAGCGGTCCGAGGGTGTTGACCTCGAACTGGTGGCGGATGCGCGGCATGTCGAGATCGTCCAGTGACTCGCCGGTCAGCACGCCGGCGTTGTTGATCAGCACGTCGATATTGACGTCGGCCAGGGCGCTGGCCAGGGCAGGCATGGCATCGTCGCTGCCGACATCGACCCGGTCGACGACCTGGATATCCAGGGCGTTCAGCTCCTCTGACGCGACGCGGCAGATGCCGATCACCCGTTCACCGCGTCCCTGGAGCTGCCGGACCAGCTCGAGGCCGATTCCGCGGTTGCAGCCGGTTACGACGTAAGTCGCCATACATCCTCCTCAGCGTCTGCAGGAAACGATTCGATGCGCTCCGCCTGGTGGCTCGAGCGTGGAGCAGTGCGGGCGCGCTTACCCCGACTCTACCGACTCGAGAGCGGGATTTCGAGCCGGGACCTGTCACGCCAGGCGCCCTGCCTGCCCGGGATAGCAATCACGGCGTCTGCCCGTCGGCCGAACGGCGCCTTCCCCGCGGCGCGTCACTCGGTACAATGCCGACGGGGGAGATTCATCAGAACCGAGGAAAGCAACCGGGAGGGAGCCACCATGCTCGTTAGAGATGTCATGACCACCGGCGTGCTCGTCGCGCTGCCGACCGACAACGTACGTTCGGTTGTCACCAAGATGCTCAGTCGCCATTGCGGGGCCATTCCCGTCGTGGACGACGACAACAGACTGCTCGGAATGATCACCGTCCGTGACGTGCTGTTGCCGCTGTACCCGAACTACGGCGACTACGTGCATGACAACGTGCACAGCCGCAATTTCCTCGAGATGGAGACGGGCTACGCCGAAGTCCTGGGCCGGAAGGTCGAAGAGGTCATGAGCAGTCGACCGCTCACCGTCGGCCCCGACGATCCGGTGCTGAAGGCGGCCTCGTTCATGGGCGTGCATAATTTCCGGCGCATGCCGGTGGTCGAGGACGGCCGCCTGCTGGGCATGATCAGCATCGGTGACGTCAATCGGGGGCTGTTCTTCGCGCTGCCGGCAGATTGAAGCCGAAGCGACTCAACTCTCGCAGTGACGGGTGGCGTCTGATGGCCCGCTCTGCTGAATCGCCTCTGACGGTACCGCACCGAATCGGGAGCCCGCAATGAGCACGGCGGCCGCGTTCTACCTGCGACACCTGGTCGCCCGACTGACCGCCCCCGAAAACGAAGTTCCCGCGGTCACCCGCATGGCCGCCATCGACCTGGGCCTGAAGGTGATGGCCCTGGTCGCCGCCGCCGACCGGCGCGTGCACGAAGCGGAAGCGACCCTGCTCAGCGACCTCTACCTTGCGCCGAGCAATTGCGACGTCAACCCGGAAACCGTACTGCGTGCCATTGAACGGGTGTGCAGCGGCCAGGACTCGGTGTGGTGCGAGTTGGCCGCGGCTTCCACACTGTCCGCGCCGCTGCGCGAGGACGTGCTCCTGGTCGCCACCCACGTGGCGCTGGCCGATGGCGACCTGGCGGATTCGGAACTGGAACTGCTGCAGCGCATCGCCCGGGAACTCGCCATCAACGCGGACCGCTTTGACGCCTTGCAGGCCCATGCGCGAGCACACAGTCCTGATTCTCAGAACGACGCCGGTGCAGGTGCATTCAGGCTGCTGCTGAATTCACGCGGGGGCAAGGCGCTGCGCGGCATTCTCGAGAGCTACCGTCTCGGCAACGGGAGCCAGCATGGCGTGGCCCTGGACCTGACACTCAGTGCGATGGCGCTGATGGTGATGGTGGACCGTCAGGTCGATGACGCCGAACTCTGCCTGACCGGCGAAGTCTACGCGGCACTCGGTGGCGGCGAATTCAGCAGCCATGTCCTGGAAAGGGCGATCAGGACGATAGGCTCCGACCCGCAGCGCGCGCTCGAGGCCTTCAGCAAGGCGGAGGCACTGGACGAAGCCACGCGCCGAGACATCCTGCGTGCCGCATTCCTGGTGGCCCAGGTCGACGGCCAGGTCGACGCACGCGAGCGCGACCTGCTCGAGGAACTGGGCGCCCGCCTGGGATTCGATGCGCAGCAGGTCATGGCGGTCACCAGCGCCTGAGTGGTCATTTGCGCCGGGAATCGGCTCACTCCTCGCTTTGCTGAGCGCAGGTGCTCGCTTGTAAGCGAGCCGCCCACATGAACCCCGAGAAATTCAAAGACTTGTGCGGCAGCGCAATTCAAATACCGAGCGCCATGCAGCGGCATACCGAGCCAGTACGCGTAACTGAAATGCATCATTGCGTGGCGGGAAAGCTGCGTGGAGAATCAAAAGCTTGCAGCGATCTCGTTTGGCTGGGAGGTGCAAAGCGAGTGCGCTCGGTATACAAATGTTAGCCCGCTGAATCTTAACCAAGATAGAACTTTTGGTAAGCGTCCGGTCAGCACCGTCTGGACTTTCAGACCTTGATGGTGCTTAGGATT
>CAZOUC010000114.1:0-4334 GCA_964582825.1 uncultured Enterobacteriaceae bacterium
TCTCGTGGGCCAGCACGGCGCGGATCTCCTCGCGGGCGAAGCGGCTGAGCATGCCCTCGCTGACGGCCACCAGGGCGTCGTTGCGATTCCAGCCGGTGGCGAAGGCGTTCGAGACCTGGGCCGGGAATATGCCGACTTCCGGGGTCTTGATGCCGGCCTGCTTCGACAACTCGGCGACCGTCTGCAGCAGCCAGCGCTCGCCCTCGCTGCGCGGCTCGGTGATGATCCGGGTGCCGGTCGTCCGCTTGGCCATCCACTTGGAGATCAGCAGCGAGATGATCGAACCGGCCATGCCGAAGATGCCGCAGAAGATCAGCAGGGCCTGCAGGTTCAGGTCGACCCCCTGGGCGTCCATGTAGCCATTGAAGCCCAGCAGGTTCAGCGTGATGCTGGCCAGGATAAGGATGGCGAAGTTGGTCGCCAGGAACAACGCGATACGCATCATGAGGGAGCCTTAGCCTCCGCCGTAATCACTACCGGCGCATTAGATGGGGTGCGGCGATCAAAAGTTCAAGCATCACGCGGGTTCGTCGACCGGTACCGCGTCGGCCGGCGTCACCGTGACCGGGTCGACGACCGGGCGACCCTGCGGATCCTCGTCGACGCCCAGCACCTCGCCGCGCAACGCCGGGTCGTGCAGCACGCGTTCGAACAGTTCGTTGACGGCGGCGTCCCGGTGCGGGCTGCGGAACAGGGCCTGCGGGTCAGCGCCGTCCTGCCAGGCGCCGTCCTTGCCCAGGTACTGCCCGTCCTGGTGCCGGATCACGTACAGCTTGCCCAATGCTGGCTCCTTCCGCGTCGACTTTGCTGCGCATTATAGGGTGGCGGCTTCAGTCGAGGTAGGGCTGCAGCAGGCTCCGGGTCAGCCGGTACAGGTCATCCCGCGTGCGCGCGGCGCGCTGGCCGCGCTGGTGCACGATCACCAGCAGCAGGGCGTGGTGGAGTTCCAGCGTGGCGCGGGCGATCCGGCCGGCCTCCGCGCGGCCGCCGCGGAAACCGCGCCGCCGCCAGAGGACGGTGAGCCGGTCGATGGTCATGGCGTCGTGGCGCTCGTCGAGCGGGCGCAGCTCCGGTACCGAGAACATCGCGCGCACCAGAGGCAGGATGCCGCGCTGACGTCGGTACACCTCGAGCTGGCAGTCGACCAGCCGGCGGGCAAATTCACCGGGCTCGAACTGCTCCAGCGGCTGCGTTGCCAGTTCGTCCAGGGCAGCGGCCACCTCGTGCAGCCAGCGCTCGCCCAGGGCATGCAGGATGGCGTGCTTGTTGGGGAAGTAGTGGTACAGCGTACCCACCGAAATCCCGGCGCGTTCGGCGATCCGTGTCGTGGTCAGGTCGTCGAAGCCGACTTCGTCGAGCAGCGCCGCCGCCGCATGCAGCACCTGCTCGGTGCGGGCCAGGGAGCGTCGCTGCCGCGGCTGGCGCCGCACCGCGAGTGGCCGCGCGCGCTCAGTCACCGATCCGGTCCCGCAGGGTGTAGTAGAGCATCCCCAGCACGAGTCCCGGCCAGCGCAGCAGTGTACCGCCCGGAAACTGCGGCGTCGGCAGCCGCGCGAGCACGTCGAACCGCTCGGCGGTGCCGGCGATCGCCTCGGCGATGAGCTGGCCGGACAGGGTCGCGGTCTGTACGCCCTGCCCGGAAAACCCCATGGCGTACCAGACGTTGGTCGGCAGGCGGCCGAGGCAGGGCAGGCGGTTGCGGGTCACGGCCAGGGTGCCGCCCCAGGCGTAATCGATGTCGGTGTCGGCGAGCTGCGGGTAGATGTCGAGCAGGTAGCGACGCACGAAGCGCTTCAGGTCTGTCGGAAAACGGCGCGTGTAGTTCTCGCCGCCGCCGAACAGCATGCGCCCGTCGCCGGTCAGCTTCCAGTAGTTCACGACGAAACGCGAATCGTGCATGCACAGGTCTTCCGGGTTGAGCTGCTGCCGGCGTGCCTCGTCGAGCGGCGCCGTGGTCAGCACGAAATTGTTGATCGGCATGATCCGACCGGCAGCACGCGGCTCCAGGCGCTCGAGATAGCCGTTGCAGGCCAGCACGACGTGATCCGCCGTGACGACGCCGCCGGCGGTGACGATACGGGTCGGACCGTCGCCTCCGTAGCTCTGCACCATGCTGTCCTCGTGCAGCACGGCGCCCTGCGCTTCGGCGGCGCGTGCCAGGCCGAGCGCGTACTTCAGCGGGTGCAGGTGTGCCGACTCGTACTCGACCAGGCCGCCGCGGAACACGTCGGTACCGCACAGCTGTCGGAGATCCTCGCCCTCGACGTAGCGGCAGTCGAGTTCGTAGTCGTGGCGCAGCTTGTCGGCGTACGCCCGGTACCAACTGGCGTCCGAGGTCTTCCAGGCGGTCTCGAGCTTGCCGCGCTTGAGGTCGCAGGCGATGTCGAAGCGCTCGATCAGTTCGCGCACCAGGGCTACCGCATCCAGGCTGTAGCGCCACAGCAGCCTGGCGGTGTCGACGCCCAGCATGTCCTCGAGCTCGTCCTGCGCCAGCCGCGGCCCGATCGAGCACTGCCCGCCGTTGCGACCGGAGGCGCCCCAGCCGATGCGGCGGCCTTCGAGCAGCAGCACCCGGTAGCCGCGCCCGGCCAGGTGCAGTGCAGTCGACAGACCCATGAAACCGCCGCCGATCACGCAGACGTCGCAGCGGGCCTCGCCTTCGAAACGCGGCCAGCGGGGCAGGGGCGATGCACTGGCCGCGTAGTAGGAGTCGACGTGCTCGGAGCCGTTCATGCGCTGTTCCTCGACGGTGCCGCGGCGGTGGCCGGCACCCGGGCCAGCACGCGTCCACGGGCGCTTTCCCGGCCTTGCCAGGCATCGGCGCCTTCATTAAACTGAAGCATTGTTCGAATTTTTTCGAATGATAATTCGATAATCTGCAGCCCGCAACGGCCGTCGGGCGCAACGGAACAAGCGAGTCGAGACGACGACATGGAAGCGATTGACCAGTGGTTGCGGGAAAACCGCATCAGCGAAGTCGAGTGCCTGGTCCCTGACATGACCGGCAACGCGCGCGGCAAGTTCGTGCCCGCCGACAAGTTCGCTCGCAACGAGAGCCCGCGTCTGCCTGAGGGGGTACTGGTACAGGCCGTCACCGGCGACTTTCCCGACAACTACTACGAGCTGGTCGATCCGCGCGACCGCGACATGGAGCTGCGACCGGACCCGTCCACGGTGCGCCTGGTGCCCTGGGCCAACGAGCCGACCGCGCAGATCATCCACGACTGCTACACGATGAGCGGCGAGCCGCACCCGCTGTCGACCCGCAATGTGCTGCGCCGGGTCATTGCCCTGTTCGAGGCCGAAGGCCTCGAGCCGGTGGTGGCGCCGGAAGTGGAGTTCTATCTGGTCGAGAAGAACGCCGACCCGGACAACGAACTGCGTCCCCCGGTCGGCCGTTCCGGCCGTCCCGAATCCGCGCGCCAGTCCTACAGCATCGACGCGGTCAACGAGTTCGAGCACGTCATCGAGGAAATGTACGACTTCTGCGAGGCCGAGGACCTCGACGTCGACACCCTGATCCACGAGTCCGGCGCCGGCCAGATGGAGATCAACTTCCTGCACGGCAACGCGCTGTCGCTGGCCGACCAGGTGTTCACCTTCAAGCGCACTATGCGCGAGACGGCGATGCGCCACGGTGTGTACGCGACCTTCATGTCGCGGCCGATGGAGCGCGAACCCGGCAGTTCGATGCACATTCACCAGAGCCTGTGCCGGCGCAGCGATGGTGGCAACGTCTTCAGCGACGGTGCCGGTGGCTTCAGCGAGACTTTCATGCATTACATCGGTGGCCTGCAGCGCTACCTGCCGTTCGTGATCAGCCTGCTGGCGCCCAACGTCAACAGCTACCGGCGTTTCGCGCCCGACATCGCCGCGCCGATCACCCTGCACTGGGGCCCGGACAATCGCACCGTCGGGTTTCGCGTGCCGGACAGCACACCCGAGGCGACGCGCGTCGAAAACCGCTTCGCCGGGGCTGACGCCAATCCCTACCTGGCCTTTGCTGCGACCCTGACCTGTGGCTACCTGGGCATGAAGCACCGGGTCGAACCGACCGAGCCGTTCCGGGGCAACGCCTACGACGAGGAAATCACCGTCGCGCGCACGCTGGAGGAGGCGCTGCGCTACGTCGACGAGTCGCCGGAGGTGGTCGAGGTCCTCGGCGCCGACTTCGTCGGTGCCTACCGCGCGGTGAAGCTGGTCGAGTTCGAGCGCTTCAACCGCGTCATCAGTTCATGGGAGCGCGAGTACCTGCTGCTCAACGTGTGAGCGTCTCTGCCCGGCATCAGGCGCCGGGCCGCAGACCGCAGTCTTCCAGCACCGCCTGCCAGGTT
>CAZOUC010000114.1:4344-6388 GCA_964582825.1 uncultured Enterobacteriaceae bacterium
GGGCAGACCTCCTCGCCGCTCGCGGAGTAGGTGAGCACGCAGCGCACCCCGGCGAGCTCCGGGAGACCGAGGAGCCGCTGGGAGACGGCGTCGGAGAGCGCGCGACGCTCGTGGTCGTGCAGGGCGCGCCGGAAGCGCTGCCAGGCGGCCTGCTCGTGGTCCAGGCTGAGCTGCCTCCGCCGCCAGTCGAGCCAGGCATCGCCGTGAAGACCGTCGGCGATCGCATCGATCCTTTGCAGCAGACGCAGCAGTTCGCTGCCGTCGCGGTACAGCCGTCCCAGGTACGGTTGCACCTCGGCGACATAGGTGCGAAGAAACACGTTGTGCATGTGTTCGGCGCGGGCCAGCGAGCGGCCTTGCGGGCAGAACGGCGCATTCTGCCGGGCCTGCTGCAGCAGGCGGGTGCCTTCTCCGAGTGACGCGGTGCTCAGCCTGAGGGCGGCGGTCACGGCGCCGAGCGACTCGTTCTGTGCCAGTCGCTGCAGCGTGCGCTGCAGGTCGGCAAGGTCGGTTTCGCTGAGCGCCGTGGGCTCCGCGAGTACCCGCCGGTACAGGCTTTCCAGGTCGCGCAGACTCTGCAGAGCCGCGTCGAGCCGTTCGTCGCCGCCGGTCGTCAGCGGTGGCGCCGCGCTCAGCAGCCGGCTGTCGGGGTCGGCGAACACCGCGTTCCACATCCGGCGCGGCAGGTCCGCGCGCTTGCCCGCCGCTGCCGCGGCCAGCGTTTCGCGCAGCTCCCCGGACTCGATGGCCTGTTCGCCGCTTATGCAGCCTGGCACCCGGGCCAGGAAGCGCAGCTCGTGGTTCAGCAGTGCGTCGTTGCGCATCACGCGGCCCAGCGAGGAATTGCGCTGCCCGACCAGGTCGCCGAGGCCGCAGCGCTGCAGCGCCACCATGTCGAGCAGGCCGACGTCGAATTCCCGAACCGGAAGGCGCCGCTCGGCCAGGCGCGGTGGCAGCGGGAACGGCGCCTCGACCGCGGGTTCCACGACGACCGTCGTGACGTTGCCGAGGCGCCACAGGTAGTCGTCGAACAGTCGTGCCGGGTCGCGCTCCGACGAGCAGCCGGGCAACAGACAGCACAGGGCCAGGGCGAGCAGCAGGGGTCGTGGCGACGGCATCATGGCCGCCACTACGTCCGCGGTGGCGGGGCGGCTCAGAATCGCGGTCATCCGGTATAGTGGCGTGATGGAAACGAGCCCTCAAGGTGTCGCGGCTTTTCCCGCAGCGAGTGCGATCCTGCTGCGTCAGACCGCCGACGGTTTCGAAACCCTGCTGCTGCGACGACTGCCGGAGCTCGATTTCGCCGGCGGCCTGTGGGTGTTTCCGGGCGGACGCATCGATCCGCACGAGCTGGAGCAGGCGCCCGAGCTCGAACAGGCGGCGCGGCTCGCGGCAGTGCGCGAGACGGCCGAAGAGACCGGGCTGGACATCGACGCCGCGGCGCTGCAGACCTTCACGCACTGGACCACGCCGGTCGCGGCGCCGAAGCGCTTTGCGACCTGGTTCTTTCTTTGTCGCCGCATCGAGCACGGCGCCGTGCGTGTCGACGAGCGCGAGATCGCCGAACACGTCTGGCTCTCGCCGCGCGAGGCGCTGGCCCGGCACGGCGCCGGCGAGCTCGACATGATGCCGCCGAACTACGTCTGCCTGCTCGAGCTGGCCGCCTGCAGCGATCTCGACGAGATTTTCACTCGCGCCGCGCGCCGCTCGCCACCACGGATCCTGCCGCGCCTGCAGCGCGCGTCCTACGGCCTGGTCGCGCTGTACGCCGGTGACGTCGCCTACGAAGGCGGCGAACTCGACGCGCCGGGCCGACGCCACCGGCTGGAGATGCGCGGCCATGACTGGACCTACCTGAATGACGGTTTCGTCGACTGGTAGCGGCGGGATCCGCACCGGCCTGGTCCGGGTCAACGGGCTCGAGGTCACGACGCTCGAGCTCGGCCGCGGGCCGCTGGTGCTGTGTCTGCACGGCTTTCCCGACAGCGCCTGGGGCTACGCGCCGCTGATCGTCTCGCTGAACAAGCGAACGGTCTTGTCGATC
>CAZOUC010000114.1:6398-7446 GCA_964582825.1 uncultured Enterobacteriaceae bacterium
AACGCGGCTACCGCGTCGTGGCACCGTTCAATCGCGGCTATCCGCCGTCGGCGCCGGCGCCCGATGGCGACTACTCGGTGCTGGCACTGGCCGACGACGCGCTCGCGCTGGCCAGCGCGCTCGGCGCCGACCGCTTTCGCCTGGTCGGCCACGACTGGGGCGCGCTGGCGGCCATGGCGGCCGCGGCGATCGCGCCACAGCGCATCGAACGCCTGGTGGTGGCGGGCATGTGGCACCTGGGCGGTCTGCGCCTGACCTGGGGCCAGCTGCGGCGTTCCTGGTACATCGGCCTGTTCCAGCTGCCGGCGCTGCCCGAGCGGGTGGTCGCGCGCAATGACTTCGCCTTCGTCGACCGCCTGTACCGCGACTGGTCGCCGCACTGGCGCTTCACCGCCGAGGACACGGCGGCGGCGAAGGACTGCCTGCGGCGACCCGGCGCCTTGGCGGCCGCGCTGGCCTACTACCGTCACAACCTGCTGCGCATGACGCCGCTGCAGCGGCGCCTGCTGCGCGCACCGACCACGGTGCCGTCGCTGCTGCTGTACGGCGCCGAGGACGGCTGCATCGACGCCGCCGCGGTGCACCGCTCCTCGGTCGCCTTCGAGGACCTGCGGCGTGTCGTCGAAGTGCCCGGCGCCGGCCACTTTCCGCACCGCGAGTTCGCGCAGCACTGCAGCGACGAGATCGGGGCGTTCCTCGCGTGAGCGGGGCGGTCGATATCCAGGACCAGCTCGGCCGCCGGGTTCGCCTGCCGGCGCCGGCGCAGCGGGTGGTGTCGCTGGTGCCCTCGCAGACCGAGCTGCTGTTCGCGCTCGGCGCCGGCGACCGCGTCGTCGGCGTCACCGATTTCTGTACCGAACCGGAAGCGGCGCGCCGCGACAAGGTCTGCGTCGGCGGCACCAAACGCCTGCGGCCCGAGCGGGTGCTGGCGCTGGAACCCGACCTGGTGCTGGCCAACAAGGAAGAGAACGAGCGCGAGGTCGTCGAGGCGCTGGCGGCGCGGTGTCCCGTCTGGATCAGCGACATCGTGAGCCTGCGCGACGCAACC
>CAZOUC010000115.1:0-491 GCA_964582825.1 uncultured Enterobacteriaceae bacterium
CACCCCCAAAACCCCGCACTCGGGCCACGACCACCCGAGAATCTGTGACCGACATCACCCTCGCGACGGCTAGGCCATCCCAGGAATGCCAAGGCTGCCTTGCGCTGCGTCGCTGCCCTTCTAGACTTGCAACAAAACGTCGCGCCGACCCGGGCGCGCCACCATCGAACCGACAAGACAGACAAAGGTGTCCAACGTGTACAAGCTGCTGGTGACGTCCCTGCTGGTAACCGTGCTGCTCGCAATCAGCGGGCCCGCGCTCGCCGAGAGCGCCGAGAAAAGCGCCTTGCGGGCGGAGCTCGAGTTGATCCTCGACGAGAAGCGGGTGCTGAAAAACGAACACCGCCAGGCGGTCGCAGACCTCGAGGCGGCCCGGGCCAGCGGCGACGAGAATGCCATCGAAGCGGCCGAGTCGGCCCTCGCCAAGGCCGAGCGCCAGCTCGACATGGTCGACCAGCGCATCGTCGCCGTCCGCCAGGCCATCCACCAAC
>CAZOUC010000115.1:501-7412 GCA_964582825.1 uncultured Enterobacteriaceae bacterium
ATCGATCGACGCGCCGCGCGAGGTCGTCGCCGAGATCAAGGAACTGAAATCGGAGCGCAACGAGCTGCTCGCCGACCTGCGCGCGGCGCGCAAGGAGCTGCGCCAGGCCCGCAAGAGCGGCGACAAGGAAGCCATTCGCGCCGCGCACAGCGTCGTCGTCGACCAGCGCCAGGCCTACCAGGACACCATCGCGCAGCTTCGCCAGGCGCGCGCCGAGCGCCGCGTCGCGGTGATCGCGTACGTACCGCCGGCCGTGGCCACCCGCCAGAACAACGTCAGCAACGGCGACACCGCGAACGCCGGCCAGACGGGCAGCAACTCGACCGACGGCAACACATCCAGCGGTTCGACGGACTCCGGCTCCGACGACGACAACCAGCGAACCGCCGACGCCGGCAAGCAGACCGGCGGCAACGACGACGACGGCGACAGCTCGGGCCCGGAGATCGGCTACACGATCATTCCGGACGGCAACGGCGGCGCGCAGGACTCGGGTGACGAGGGCGCCGGCGACGAGGAAGTCGCTCAGAACGACGAGCCCGCCAACGAAGAGGGCGCTGGCGACGAGGAAGTCGCCCAGAACGACGAGCCCGCCAATGACGAAGGCGCCGGCGACGAGCAAATCGCCCAGAACGACGAATCCGGCGCGGGCGACGACCCGGTCGCCGGCAACGACGAAGGTGCGAACGACGAAGAGCCCGCTCCGGAACCCGCCCCGGTGGAACCGACCCTGGGCTACGCCGCGCTCACCTGGTCGGTGCCGCTGACCCGCGCCAACGGCGACCCGCTGGCGGTCGGCGAACTGCAGGGCTACGAGATCTACGTAACCGCCGAGAACTCGGGCATCAGCGAGATCATCGAAGTCGGCGACCCGATGTCCACCGATTACGTGGTCGAGGACCTCGAGCCCGATACCTACCACTTCGCGATCAGCGCGGTCGACATCAACGGCCTGGTCAGCGAACTGAGCCCGGTGGTGAGCAAGGCCATCAACTGACGTCCACCCCCCACCCTGCGCGCGAACACGGCGGCCCGGACCGGGCCGCCGCATTCATTTCCGGCCGTAGTGTCGGAATTTCTAACAATTGAAATCTCGCTGGGTTACACTCGCGTACCCATGGCATCAACGATCAATCCTGCCCGGCGCGGCCCCTAGCGATCCGTATGTTGAGACTGCTATCCATGATCGGCGTGCTGCTGATCGTGCTGAGTCCCGTTGTTGCGGCCCAGCAATCGGGCGGCGAGGCCGAGCAGGCCGACCAGCACCTGGAAGCCTACCGGGCGCTGCGCGAGCCGCTGCTGCGCGAGGTCCTGCAGGCCAAGCGCGCGCTGGAGCGAGCACTCACTGACGGCGATTCTGCCGAAGTATTTGCGGCGCGCCGGGCTCTCGAGGCCGCTCAGCGCGACTACGACGTGGTGCTGTCGACGATCGAGTACCTCAAGCGGGTCAAGAACAACCCGGACACCGGCTTCGACGATCCCCGCGCCGTGAAACAGGAGATCAACGCCCTCAAGAACCGGCGCAACAGCCTGCACCGGGAGGTTCGCCAGGCCCGCAAGGAATTCCGCGCCGCCGTCGCGACGGGCGACCAGGAGTTGATTTTCGCCGCCTTCGACCGGCTCGAGGCGGGCAAGGCCGAACTGGCCGAGGCCGAAACCGCTTTGGAGCAGAACCGGGAAGTTCGCTACCTGATCGCGAACGATAGCCCCAGGATCGTGGACCTGGCGCGCCAAAGCAGCGACCAGGAAGACTCTGCCGACACCGGCACGGAAGACTCGTCCGGGTCCGAAGACGAAACCGGCGGCGAAGAGCCCCCGCCCCCACCGGATCCGGATCCGGAGCCGGCACCACCGCCGCCACCGCCCCAGGAAGAGCCCAAAACGGCCCCGCCGCCGGTGTACGGCAACGCCCGGCTGACCTGGACCGTACCGGTGACCCGCGCCAACGGCGACCCGCTGCCGGTGGGCGAACTCGGCGGATACGAGATCTACATGACCGCCGAGAACAGCGGTGCCAGCGAGGTCATCGTGATCAACGACCCGCTCCAGCAGGAATTCCTGCTACGCGACCTCGAGGCCGACACCTACCATTTCGGCATCAGCAGTTTCGATACCGACGGCAACGTCAGCGACATGTCGCCCATCGTCAGCAAGACGATCCAGTAGCGACACGCGACCTGACACGGATTTTGCTAGGATCGGGGCACGATCACGGAAAACGTATCGAATCCCGACATGTCTGTGCGACTCGCCAGCCTGATTTTCGCCGCCGCGACCGCCGCGGCCGCGCACGCCGCCGATTTCAACGGCGACGGCCGGCCCGATCTTGTGCTGCTCAACCGCGAGTCGCAGAGCGTGGAAGTGCACCTGGCGAACGCGACGGCGCCCGGCGAGCCCTTCACGTACACGCTGCGTGAACCCGACAAGCCCTGGCGCATGGAGTACGGCGACGCCGGCGCGCACACCGAAACCGGCGACTTCAACGGCGACGGCTTCGACGACCTGCTGATCCGTCGGCTCGACACCAACGAGATCCGCGTGCTGCTGTACGCCCCGGATGGCGACGGCGTGCGCCTGTTGAACACCAACCGCCCCGGCAAGTACCGCCGACCCGAGATTCTCGCCTCCGAACTGCTCGCCGTCGGCGATTTCGACGGCGATTCCCGCAGCGACCTGCTGTTCCGGGACCCGCAGGACGGCCGCTTCTACGTGTACATGGCGTTCGGCCTGAACGTGAAGGGCTGGCTGTCCGGCGCGTCCAACATCAACGAGCGGTTCGAGGATCCCGGCACCGACGAGCCCGAATTGCTCGACTGGACGGTCGCCGCCGTCGGCGATTTCGACGGCGACTCCCGCAGCGACCTGCTGCTGTACCACGCCCGCGACGAGGTCTGGTCGATGCAGCTGATGGACGCGCGCGACGCACGCCCGGAATCGGCGCAGATCAACCTGCCGGGCAACGAGTACAGTCTCGAAGCGGCCGCCCGTCTCGACGGCGACGACACAACCGACCTGCTGTTTCGCAACCAGCTCACCGGCGAGTGGCTCGCCTACCTCGTACAGGGCGCCGCCGTGACCGGTATCGTACCGATCCCGGGCAGCACCCAGCAGGCGCTGAGCCTGCACGCGCTGGCGGACTTCGACGGCGATGGCGGCAACGACATGCTGCTGCGCCACGGCGTATCGGGCGCCTGGCGCATGATGTACCTGCAGGACGCGGTCAAGGTCGGCAACGGCTTCCCCGACCTCCCCGACGACCTGTCGATGCGCCTGGTGTCGGCCGAGGACCTCAGCGGTGACGGGCTGCCGGATCTGCTCCTGCGCGACGGGGAAGGCCGACTGGCCGTGTACCGTCTGCAGGGCGACATATCGACGGGCCAGGCGCTGGAAGCCGGCAGCAACGACGCCACGGGCCTCAGCTGTCCCCGCCGGCTGCCTGGCCGTGATGTCGTGCCCGCCGCCGCGCCCGCGCTCGATGCCGACCAGGCCTGGCTGAGCTGGCGCCTGCCGCAGACCCGCCAGACCGGCGAGCCCCTGTGCGGCGGCGACATCGCCGGCTTTCACCTGTTCTGGTACAGCACCGACTTCGAAGACTGGGGCTCGATGCGCATCGACGATCCCCTCGCCAACGGCACGCGCATCGACGACCTGGACTCCGGCCGCACCTACCGCTTCGGCATCCGCGCCATCGACCGCAACGGCCGCTACAGCCGGATGTCCACGATGGGCAGCAAGACCATCCCCTGAGCGCCGCCTGTCGGCGGCGACGCAAGGATGAATCCTTGCCTACAACGTCCTCTCATCACCCCCTGTAGGCAAGGACTTGTCCTTGCAAACGGCGCGTCAGCGCCGCCTGACGGCGGCGTCGCAAGGATAAATCCTTGCCTACACCGCCTTCTCATCACCCCCTGTAGGCAAGGACTCGTCCTTGCAAACGGCGCGCAAGCGCCGCCTGACGGCGGCGAAGCAAGGATAAATCCTTGCCTACACACACCGCCCTCTCATGACGCCGGGAACAAGGCACCACCCCCTGTAGGCAAGGACTCGTCCTTGCAAGCGGCGCGCAAGCGCCGCCTGACGGCGGCGAAGCAAGGATAAATCCTTGCCTACACCGTCCTCTCATCACCCCAGGAGCACGGCATCACCCCCTGTAGGCAAGGACTCGTCCTTGCAAACGGCGCGTCAGCGCCGTCCGCCAGGGCTGCTATATTTATCCGATACCCTGTGGGAGAATTTCGCGAATGAGCGACGCGCCTCCCTCCGTCAATCCGAACGCCGATGCCGTGTCGCCGAAAGTCGCGACGTCGGTGCTCGCCAAGACCTCGCAGCTCGCTCAGCAGCGCACCACCCCCCTGCTCGGTGCGATGTTCAGCGCCCTCGATGACCTGTTCTTCGACCTGGCCAGTCGCGCCAAGAGCAATCAGGACCAGAACCTCTACTTCGAGTCCCTGCGCGAGGTGCGCCTGAAGAAAAACGAGATCATCGAGATCTTCGGCAAGGAGCTGAAGGGCTGGTTTCTGGCGCTGGCGCCCAACCAGCGCAGCAAGCAGCGCAGCCGCGACGCCGAGCACGGCAGCGACGTCGCCAGCCTGGCGCTGGTCGACGACACGCAGATGGAAAAGGACGTCGTCGTCACCGACATGGTCTCGCGCAGCCGCATCGAGTGGAAGGCGGAGCTGTACCAGCTCACCGAGCGTTTCGACCGCCTGACCAAGAAGAAAGTCGACGCCGACACCAACCCGCTGGACCCGGCACAGATCGCCGACGCCTTCGTCGTCGCCTCCAGGGCGCTCGACGTCGACCTGAAGATCATGGTGCTGGTCTTCAAGCAGTTCGACCGGTCCGTTCTGCAGGCGCTGGACGAGGTGCTGTACCGCAGCAACCAGCTGATGATCGAGAACGGCGTGCTGCCGAACCTGACGGCACTGTCGCGCCGGAACGTCAAGCGCAACCCGATGCCGGCCAAACCGAAGGCCCCGGCGACACCGGAAGCACCCGCCGCGGAAGGCGACGCCGGGCCCTACGAAGGAGGCGCCGCCGCAGCGCCGGCCTCTGGCCCGGCAGCCGGCGGCGCGCCGGCACCCGCGGGCTCCGGCAGACCCGGCCCGGCCCCGGCCAGCGGTCCGGGCGGGCCCGAGGCGCCGCCCGGCTTCGGCGATGCCCCGCCCCCGCCGGGCGGCTACGTCGGTGAGGCGGAATACCAGGAATTGTCCAGTCTGCTCGGGCGCATGCGCTCCAGCGGTCTCAAGCTGCCGATGTACCCGGAACTGCCGATGGACGGCACCGGACCGGTCATCCCGCAGCAGGAGCTGGTCTCGGTACTCAGCGAGATCCAGTTCGACCACAGCAAGGGCGAGGCCGCCGAAGAACCGCTCGACATCCGCAAGGCAATTTCGACGATCTCCGAGAACCGAGGCAGCTTCCAGCTGCAGCAGGTCGACGAGGACGTCATCAACGTCGTGGCGATGTTCTTCGACATCATTCTCGACGACCGTAACCTGCCGATCGAGATCCAGGCCCTGGTCAGCCGCCTGCAGATCCCGATCCTCAAGGTCGCGCTGCGCGACCGGACCTTCTTCAGCGACCGCAAGCACCCGGCCCGCCAGCTGCTCAACGAGATCGCGCGGACCAGCATCGGCTGGGACACCTCGACCAAGGACCAGCAGGACGCGCTGTTCATCCGCCTGACCGAGCTGGTCGAAGAGGTACTGCGCAACTACGACGAGCACACCGAGGTGTTCGACAAGTGCCTGAACGATCTGATGGGCTTCATCGAGCGCCAGGAAAAGCGCGCCCAGAAGGTCGAAAGGCGCAACACCGAGCAGGCCGCCGCCAAGGCCAGGAGCGCGAAGTCCCGCGAGCTGGTCAAGGTCCTGATGCAGGAGCGCCTCGCCGACAAGATCCTGCCCTCGTCGATCACCAAGTTCCTGATCGAGGAATGGCAGCAGGTCCTGTTCCTGCGCCACCTCAAGCACGGTCCGGAGAGCCCCGAGTGGCTCGACGCGGTGCAGACCCTCGACGACCTGATCTGGTCGGTGCAGAAGCACGAGGACAGCAAGTCCCAGGACCGCCTGCAACGCCTGCTGCCGGACCTCCAGAAGCGCATCGCCGCCGGCCTCGAGAGTGTCGAGGCGACGCCGGAGCAGGCCGACGCGGTTCTCGAACAGGTCAAGGCCGTGCAGGCCAAGCTGGTCAAGCACGACTACGACGCGGTCGACGCCAAGCCGCTGTCCGAAGAGGAAAAGAAGGAAATCGACCCGAAGCAGGCGCCGGCGCAGCGCTCGTGGAAGGAGATGACCGCCGTCGAGCGCCAGCAGGTGAAGTACCAGAGCCTGATGTTCGAACAGCTCAAGCGCGTCGACGAGATGGAGATCGGCACCTGGGTGAAGTACGAGGATCTCAAGGAAGGCATCACGCGACGCTGCAAGCTCGCCGCGAAGATTCTTGCCACCGAGACTTTCGTGTTCGTCAACCGCCTCGGAGCTCGCGTCTACGAGAAGCCGCGCAAGGCCTTCGCCTACGACCTGCAGATGGGCTACGCGCAGGTCCTCGAGCAGACCGCCCTGTTCGACCGCACCATCCACACCATCGCCAGCAACCTCCGCAAGCTCGCCGAGGCCTAGCCGTGCCGAGGCGATCCGGTTCGTCGATGCCGAGGCCTCCGTCGTCGCTCCCGCGGTCTCTCTCGTCATTCCCGCGATTTTTTTCGTCATTCCCGCGCAGGCGGGAATCCATAGACCGCCGCGCCTCCTGGATTCCCGCTTTCGCGGGAATGACGCTGGAACACCTGCGGACATCCCCTGTAGGCAAGGACTTGTCCTTGCAACGGCGCGCAAGCGCCGCCTTCGGCGGCGACGCAAGGATAAATCCTTGCCTACAGGGTTCGGATGGCGCCGCCTTTGGCGGCGACG
>CAZOUC010000116.1:0-851 GCA_964582825.1 uncultured Enterobacteriaceae bacterium
TCAGCTCAAGCGGGCGATTGAAACCGGCCGCTGGCCCGACGGCGGGCGCCTGACCCGCGAACAGCAGGCCCTGTGCCTGCAGGCGGTCATGCTCTACGAGGCGCGCCACCTGCCCGAAGAGGAGCGTACCGGATACGTCGATCGCAGTCGGGCGACGCCCTGCGCCGCCGACGCGGCGCCGGACGGGCTCATCGCCCGCCTGCGACCCAGCGATTCCGAGTAGGGCAGCAGTGGTCGAACAGGGAGCCGGCCAGCTCCGCAAAATGGTCACCACGGCGGCAAGCCCGGTCGAGTACGCGCTGCCGATCGGCGATCAGCTGCTGCCGCTGAACGCACAGGTCGGCCGGCGGCTGCAGCTCGACTACCTCGGCACGATCAGCTGCATTCACTGCGGCCGCAAGACCAGCAAGAGCTTCTCGCAGGGCTACTGTTTTCCCTGTTTCCGCAGCCTGGCGCAGTGTGATTCCTGCATCGTCAAGCCCGAGACATGCCACTTCGACGCCGGCACCTGCCGCGAACCGGACTGGGCCATGCAGTTCTGCATGCAGGACCATTTCGTCTACCTCGCGAACTCGTCCGGCCTGAAGGTCGGCATCACCCGCGGCAACCAGGTGCCGACGCGCTGGATGGACCAGGGTGCCGCGCAGGCGCTGCCGATCGTGCGCGTCAGGACCCGGCAGCAGTCGGGCTTCGTCGAGGTCGAACTGGGCAACAGCGTCACCGACAGGACCAACTGGCGCGCGATGCTGCGCCAGGCGCCCCCCGAGATCGACCTGGCCGGCGAGGCCCGGCGCCTGCTCGAGCGGCACGACGCCGGCCTGGACCGCCTGCGCGAGCGCTTCGGCATCGAC
>CAZOUC010000116.1:861-7406 GCA_964582825.1 uncultured Enterobacteriaceae bacterium
ACGCGATCACGGTGCTCGACGACGCCGAGCCCTGGTCGTTCGACTACCCGGTGATCGAATACCCGACCAAGGTGACCTCGATGAATCTCGACAAGCAGCCGCAGATCGCCGGTCGCCTGATGGGTATCAAGGGTCAGTACCTGATCTTCGACTGCGGAGTCATCAACATGCGCAACTTTGCCGGCTACCACTGCAGCCTGCTCTGGGAGGAATGAATCGATGAAGGAGAGCCAGGGCCGGGTGATCCGGCTGGCCGACTACCGCCCGCCTGAATTCCTGATCGAGCACACGGCGCTCGAGTTCGACCTGTACGAAGACCACGCACTGGTGCACGCGACCCTGTCCATGTACCGCAACCCGCAGCAGCGCACCGACGCGCCGTTGGTGCTGGCCGGGCAACAGCTGGAGACGCTGCACGTCGCCGTCGACGGCCGCGCGCTCGATGCCGCGGAGTGGCAGGCGGACGAGGACAGCCTGACGATCCCGGTGGTGCCCGAGCGCTTCGAACTGACGACCACCGTACGCATCCGTCCGCAGGACAATCACGCGCTCGAAGGCCTGTACCGTTCGCGGCGGATGTTCTGCACCCAGTGCGAGGCCGAAGGATTCCGGCGCATCACCTGGTACCTGGACCGGCCCGACGTGATGGCGCTGTTCCGCACGCGGATCCGCGCCGAGCGCGCGCGTTACCCGGTGCTGCTGTCGAACGGCAACCGCGTCGCCGCCGGTCGAGACGACGACGGCCGCCACTGGGTCGAGTGGGAAGACCCGCACCCCAAGCCGAGCTACCTGTTCGCCCTGGTAGCCGGCGACCTGGCCTGCATCGAGGACCAGTTCCTGACGGCGTCCGGGCGCGAGGTGAGCCTGCAGATCTACGTCGAGGACCGTGACGTCGACAAGTGCGACCACGCGATGCGCAGCCTGAAGCAGGCGATGCGCTGGGACGAGGAGCGCTACGGACGCGAGTACGACCTCGACGTGTTCATGATCGTGGCGGTCGACGACTTCAACATGGGCGCCATGGAGAACAAGGGCCTCAACATCTTCAACACGTCCTGCGTGCTGGCGCGCCCGGAAATCACCACCGATGCCGGCTTCCAGCGCATCGCGGCGATCGTCGCCCACGAGTACTTCCACAACTGGAGCGGCAACCGGGTTACCTGCCGGGACTGGTTCCAGCTCAGCCTCAAGGAAGGCTTCACGGTGTTCCGTGACGCCCAGTTCTCGGCGGACCACGGCTCGGCCACCGTGAAGCGCATCGTCGACGCGACACTGATGCGCACCCAGCAGTTCGCCGAGGACGCCGGCCCGATGGCGCATCCGGTGCGGCCGGACAGTTACATCGAAATCAACAACTTCTACACCCTGACCGTGTACGAAAAGGGCGCCGAGGTCGTGCGCATGATTCACGAGTTGCTCGGTCCGGAGGCGTTCCGGCGTGGCTCCGACCTGTACTTCGAGCGCCACGACGGGCAGGCGGTCACCATCGAGCACTTCGTGCGCGCGATGGAGGACGCGAGCGGTCGCGACCTGCGCCAGTTCCGCCGCTGGTACGAGCAGGCCGGGACACCGGTGATCGAGGCGCAGGGCGAGTACGATGCCGCGGCACGGCGCTATCGTCTGCGCCTGCGTCAGCACACCCCGGCAACGCCCGGCCAGGACGAGAAGCAGCCCCTGCACGTACCGATCCGGGTGGGCCTGCTTGGCCCGCAGGGCCCGCTGCCGCTGGGAGCCGGTGCACCGGAGCAACTGATCGAGCTGACCGGAACCGAACAGTCGTTCGACTTCGACGGGATCGACGTCGAGCCGGTGCCCAGCCTGTTGCGCGACTTTTCCGCGCCGGTCAGGGTCGACTATCGCTATTCTCGTGACGACCTGCTGTTGCTGATGCGCCACGACGACGACGGCTTCAGCCGCTGGGACGCCGGTCAGACCCTGGCCTGCCAGGTGCTCGAGGAACAGATCGCCGCGCCGGTCGGCGCCGAACCCCCGGTGTGCAGCGAGTTCCTCGATGCCTGCCGGCAGCTGCTCGACGACCGGGACTCTGACCCGGCCCTGCTCGCGCAGATGCTGTCACTGCCCAGCGAGGCCTATCTCGCCGAGCAGGCACGCGAGGTGGACCCGCAGGCGATCCACCGCGGCCGCGAGCGGGTGCGCCGGGCGCTGGCGGCGGCATGCCGCGACGAACTGCTGGCCTGTTACGAGGCGTTTCGCAGCCGCGGACCTTATACGCTGGCACCGGAAGCGATGGCCCGGCGCAGCCTGGCCAGTCGCTGCCTGACCTACCTGTCGGTTCAGGACGGCGCCGATCCGCTGGCACCGGCGCGCGCGCAGTACCAGGCGGCCGACAACATGACCGATCGTCTCGCGGCACTGACCGCCGTCGTCCACAACGACCTCAGCGGCGATCGGTCGCAGGCCGGCGAGCTGCTCGACGACTTTCTCCGGCGCTACCGCCACGAAACCCTGGCGGTCAACCTGTGGCTGCAGGTGCAGGCCAGCGCGCCGGCCGCGGACGCGCTCGAACGCGTCCGCGAGCTGCTCGAGCACGAGGTCTACGACACGCTCAATCCGAACAAGGTGCGCGCGCTGGTCGGCGCCTGGGCCGGCGCGAACGCGGTGGGTTTCCACCGTCCGGATGGGCTGGGTTACCGCTTTCTGGCCGAGCAGGTCATCGCCCGGGACCGCGAGAACCCGCAGCTCGCCGCGCGCCTGCTGACGCCCTTGACGCGCTGGCGACGCTTTGCGGCGCCCTATCGGGACGGCATGCACCTTGCGCTCGAACGCGTGGCCGCGGCCGGTGGCCTGTCGTCCGATTGCTACGAGGTGGTCAGCAAGAGCCTGCGCTGACCGGTTGCGTACCGGACAGCTTGTCGTCCGGCCGCGATACGGCGCCGAACGCGGCGCCGGAAGGGTAGAACCCGGAGCCGACGCATGTCCATACCCCTGTTCCGCGTCAACGCGTTCAGCGACCGCTTCGATGGCGGCAACCCGGCCGGTGTCTGCCTGTTGCGCGATGGCTGGCTGTCGGACGCACAGATGCAGTTGATCGCGAGCGAGAACGGCTGGTCCGAGACCGCTTTCCTGCTGCAGCGCGCGGCCGGGTGCTATGACCTGCGCTGGTTCACGCCGGGCTGCGAAGTCGACCTGTGCGGGCACGCCACCCTGGCCGCGGCCTGCGTCCTAGACCGCGAACTCGGCGTCGCGGCGGCACCGTACCGTTTCGAGACGCGCAGCGGCGAGCTGCGGGTCAGCGCCGTCGAAGACCGCTACTGGCTCGACCTGCCCGTCTGGTCGCTGCATCCGCTGCCGTGCCCCGACTGGCTGCCCGACGCGCTGGGTGCCATGCCGCGCGCCTGCTACCGGGGTGTCGATACCGTGCTGCTGCTCGAGGACGCGGCCACGGTGGCCGCCCTGGCGCCGGATCACGCCGCCCTGCGGCGCCTGGCGACCCGCGGGGTGTGCGTCACCGCCCCGGGTGCGACGGCGGATATCGACTTCGTGTCACGCTGGTTCGGTGGGCCCGAGGTCGGCATCGACGAGGATCCGGTGACCGGCTCCGCCCACTGCGCCCTGGTGCCCCTGTGGGCCGGGCGGCTCGGCCGCAAGCGCCTCGAGGCACAGCAGCTGTCGTCCCGCGGCGGGCAGCTGAGCTGTCGCCTGGACGGCGACCGGGTGCACGTCGGCGGTGCCGCGCGCGTGACTCTGCGCGGAGAACTGCCGTGTTGAAGGGGATTCCGAACCTGATCACCGGCCTGCGCCTGGTGCTGGCCATTCCGCTCGGCTGGCTGATCCTGCGCGGCGACTACACCTGGGCGCTGTTGCTCGGTACGGTGGCCGGGCTCAGCGATGCCCTGGACGGCTTCGCCGCCCGGACACTGCGGGTCGAGTCGCGTCTCGGAGCGATGCTGGACCCGATCGCCGACAAGACCCTGATCCTGGTGGCCTTCGTGACGCTGGCCTGCGCCGGCCTGCTGCCGGTCTGGCTCGCGGTGCTGGTGATCCTGCGCGATCTGGTGATCGTGGGCGGGGCCTTGACCTATCACGCCCTGTTTCGTGACCTCGAAGTCCGCCCGACGTTGCTCAGCAAGGTCAACATGGCGCTGCAGATCGGGTACTGCGTGCTGGTGCTGCTGGCCGCCGCAGGCGCCTGGCAGACGCCGGCCCTACTGGCCGCCGGCGCCTGGCTGGTGGCGGCGCTGGCCTGTCTCAGTGGGTTGGACTACGTGCTGCGCTGGTCCCGTCGTGCCATGGCGGCCCGTCGGCAAAGCGGTCAGTGAATCAGGTCCGCCGGCATGCCCAGCGGGACCAGCAACTCGTTGCGGGCCCGGTCGTTGCCAAGGCCGATCATTTCGTCGTAGGGGCTGCGGTGGCGCAGCATCATGCGGCCGATCTTCTTGCCGACCAGGTGTTTCTGCAGTTCGGCGATGTTGCGGGTGCAGTACGGCTGGCCGTCCTTGACCAGGTAGTGCTCGTAGCCGGCGACGATCAGGGTCATCCGGTACAGGGCCTGCTCGAGCGAGTCGACGATGACTTCATCGATTTCGTCGAGCTCGCGCAGGGTCGTCAGGGTCATGCGTCGCATGGTGCGGGTCCCGGGGAAGGCGCTCCAGCGTAGCCGTGGCGCCGGCGGCCGGTCAAGCGCCGGCGGCGAGTGAAGCCAGTTCCAGGCGAAAGGGTCCATCGCGGCCGTCGTAGATCATCAGGCCCAGGCTGACGACGTCGGCGCCCCGCAGCGGCGGGCGCTCGAGCGGTCGGCCGCGAAAGCGCGCGCGAAAATCCTCGAGTGGCAGGGCGACTTCCTGCCAGTCCTTGCCGCCGTGGCTGGGGAACTCGAGAAAGTACGCGACTTCGTCTCGCGTACCGAGGCGCAGCTGGTAGCGGCGACCGTCGCCACGCAGCCGCAGCATCACGCGGCGCGCCGGCGCCATGCCGAGTTCCTGCGCCCGCGTGCGGATCGAGCAGAAGCCGCCGCCGTCGGTGTCGGTGGTGCCGCTGAACACCAGCCGGTCTGTCTCGATCGCGAAGCCGCCGCGCGAGCGCCCGCCCATCACACCGTCGTTGACCACCAGCCACTCGAGCGGACAGCAGCCGTCGGCGAAGTCGCAAAGAGTGCGCGTCCAGGCGGACGCCGGGCCGATCACTGCCGGCCGCCGGGCGGCGATCTGCGCGCCGCGACGCGACGTATCGCCTGATAGCATCTGCATTGCGCCTCGATTGCCGGCCCGGGTGACACGATGACCGACATCGCCCTGTTTCCGATACCCAACTGCGTTTCCTTTCCCGGCAGCGCGCTGCCGCTGCACGTGTTCGAGCCGCGTTACCGCGCAATGGTAAACCACTGCATCGAGCAGCAGATGCTAATGGGCGTATGCCACACGGCCAAGACGATACGTGAGAGCGATCCGGATCAGAGCCTCGAACAGGCCCTGCAGTCCAATCAGGCCACCTACAAACCGCATCGGGTGTTCTCCGCCGGGCGCTGCGTGCTGCTGGACACGCTGCCCGACGGGCGCATGCACATCGCCGTGAACATGGCCGCGCGCTACCGCGCCGTCGAGGAGTTGCAGACCCTGCCGTTCAGCATCTACCGCTGCGAGGAATACGTCGACGAGGAGGCTGACCCCCAGACGCTGGCACAGACGGCGCTGCTGCAGGACAAGATCCTGCGCCGCCTGATCGCGATGACCAGCAGTATGCCGGAGGCCCAGCAACGACTGCAGTCGGAGGAATGGCAGGCCAAGGACCCGCTGGCCTTCAGCCTGGCGGTGTTCGGTATGGTCGGCGCCGATCCGGACGCCCAGCAGGAAGTGCTCGAACTGCGCCGCCCCGATCTGCGCCTCGAGCGGCTGCTCGACTGGCTCAATCAGTAGGCGGCGCGGCCGTCCGCGTGCTGCAGCGCGAAGCGGCAGGCCGGGTCGCCCATCGCGCAGCAGCGCGTCTCGACCACGCGCAGTCGCGGGTCGACGAGCACATTGAACAGGCGCTGAAACACCGCGCAGTGCCAGTGGCACAGGGCCTCGCGGGCGTATTCGACGCGCACCAGAGGGTTGTCGGCGACCGCCATGACGACCGGCCGCGTGCTGACCAGAACGAACTGCCCCGAGCCGGTGAAGGTCCAGGCATTGCGCGCGATCGCCCGCGCCAGCAAGGGTGCAGCAAGGCGCCCGGGCAGCAGCCGCAAGACCGCCTGTGCCGGCGTGGGGATGCGATGCCGCAGGATGTAGTCTGCGGTTCGTTCGCCGGCCTTGCGCATCAGCTCCGGCGCCTGGCGGGGAAAGCGCTTCCGGATCGCGCCGTGAATCCGCACCGCCGCGCGTTCGTTCATCAGGCCGGTATCGGGCGGCAACTGCTCGACGCCGACTTCGTGGAACAGCGCGCGCCGTGCCCTGGCGCCGAAGCGTTCGTCCAGCACCGGCACGAGCTGCAGCACCGCGTTGGGGCCGATTCGGCCCTCGGGCACCACCGCCCGCAGCGCCGCGGTCATCGCAGCGCCGACTCCAGCTGCTGCTCGCCGCCGCCGCAGGCCTTGACCACGACCACTT
>CAZOUC010000117.1:0-2602 GCA_964582825.1 uncultured Enterobacteriaceae bacterium
TCATCGACAGTATTCCCCGTCCGGTGACTTGGACCGTAGCATTGTATCGTGCTCCCCGGCCGGCGTATCGTCACGCGCCACCCTGTCAACGAACGGCGCCGGAGGTGATACAGTGCGGCGCCTCCGAAACCGGAACTGCGAACGATGAGTTTTACTGCGCATACGGCCGTCACGTCAGGCGGCGACGGCTACCACGGCGAGATTCACGACGGCTGGGACGTCGGCGGCGCCGCCAACGGCGGTTACCTGATGGCCATTGCCGCGCGAGCCATGGCCGCGGCGAGCCGGCCGCACCCGGTGTCGCTGACCGCGCACTTCCTGGCCCCGGGGCGGCCGGGCCCGGTCACCATTCGCCCCGAGATCGTCAAGACCGGCAAGCGCTTCTGCACCGTGCGTGCCGCCCTGACCGGCGTCGACCGGACCCTGGTCGAACTGCTCGGCAGCTTCGGCGACCTGACCGAACTGGACGGTCCGACGCGGGTCGACGCCTCGCCGCCAGACCTGCCGCCGCCGGACGACTGCGTACCGATTCGTCCCGATCCGGCGGGTTTCCCGCCGCCGATGATGGGCCGCGTCGACCTGCGCCTGCATCCTGAGGATGCCCGGTTCGCGGCCGGCCAGCCCAGCGGCAGCCCGCTGTTCCGCGGCTGGATCCGACCGGCCGAAGAGGCCTTCGAGCCGCTGTTCCTGCTGATGGCCGTCGATGCCTTTCCCCCGACCGTGTTCAATGCGAACTTACCGATCGCGTGGACGCCGACAGTCGAATTGACCGCGCACATGCGCGCCGTGCCGCGGCCAGGCTGGCTGCGCTGCCGCTTTTCGACCCGCTTCATCAGCGACGGCCTGCTCGAGGAGGACGGCGAGATCTGGGACGAGTCGGACCGGCTGGTGGCGCAATCGCGCCAGCTGGCCCTGGCGCCGCGGCCCTGATCTGCGGCGGCCCGACCGGCGTACACATCGACCGAACAACGTAAGGAGTTGCCCCATGATCGCCCGCCTGTTCGCCGTCCTGAGCCTGTCGATGCTGGCCGTTACCGCGCAAGCCAAGTGCAGCTCGCTGTTGGAGTTCGAGTCCCGCAAACTGCGCTCGTCGGAGACCGTCAACTTCTGCGAAGCGTTCCAGGGCCAGGTGCTGCTGGTGGTCAACACCGCCAGCCAGTGCGGATTCACGCCGCAGTTCGAAGGCCTCGAGGCCCTGTACCAGAAGTACCGCGAGCAGGGCCTGACGATCGTGGGCTTCCCGTCCGACGACTTCTTCCAGGAACACGACGACGAGGCCAAGACCGCCGAGGTCTGTTACATCAACTACGGCGTCACCTTTCCGATGATGCACACCTCGCCGGTGCGCGGCGGCGACGCCAACCCGCTGTTCCGGCAGCTCGCGGAGCAGACCGGCAAGAAGCCCTCCTGGAACTTCAACAAGTACCTGATCGACCGCGACGGTCGCGTCGTCCAGCACTTCGGCTCGCGCGCCGAACCTCTCGGCGGCGAGCTGGAGCAGGCCGTCCAGCAAGCCATCGAGATGTAAGGGACCCGGCGTGCCCCGCAGCGACGTTCGCGCGCTCGGCTACGCCGGTCTTCTGCCCTTCGTCGGTCTGGCCGCCGTCGCCTGGCTGGCACCTGACCTGGCCGAGCGGGCGCTCGACACACTCGAACTGTACGCGTTCGGCATTGTCGCCTTCCTGCTCGGTTCGTGGTGGGGCCAGAGCCTGCTGCGGCCGTCACCGGCGACGTCCGTGCTCAGCAACGGGCTGTTCCTGCTGGCCCTGGCCGCGCTGCTGTTCACCGGCCGCCTGTGGCTGCCGATCTGCGCCGTGCTGCTCGTACTGGTCTGGGTCGCAGAGCGGCACCTCGAACCGTCGAAGGACGCAGCGGCCTGGTATCGCGGCCTGCGCCTGCAGCTCAGCGTCGTCGCCGCCGTCAGCCTGCTGGCCGCCTACCTGTCCCTGCTGACGCAGGCCCGGCCCTGAATCCGGCTACCCTCGCCGTCCCCGCTGGGGCTATGATCGCGTAGCCGCTACACGAGGAGGACAGCGCATGCTGGGCTTGATGCAGGACTATCCCCTGACCCTGCGGATGATCCTCGAACACGCGCAGGACCAGTTTCCGGATCGCGAAGTGGTCTCGGTGATGGGCGACGGCAGCGTGCACCGCAGCAACTACGGCACCTGTTTCGCCCGCGCCCGGCGGTTGGCGAACGTGCTCGCCGGGCTCGGTGTCGCGTCCGGCGACCGGGTCGCGACCCTGGCCTGGAGCCACTACCGGCACTTCGAGCTGTACTACGGCATCGCCTGCTCGGGTGCCGTCTGCCACACGCTCAACCCGCGCCTGTTCTCGGAACAGCTCAAGTTCATCATCAACGACGCCGGCGACCGCTGGATTTTCGCCGACACCGACTTCCTGCCCCTGCTCGAGCCGATCATCGCCGAGCTGCCGACCGTCGAAGGTGTGATCGTCCTGGCCGACAGCGGCTACCGGTACGAGGGCAGCCTGCCGGTCGTGCACGTCTACGAGGACCTGATGGCCACGGCCAGCGCCGACTACCGCTGGCCGGATCTCGACGAACGCCAGGCCTGCGCCCTGTGCTACACCTCCGGGACCA
>CAZOUC010000117.1:2612-7386 GCA_964582825.1 uncultured Enterobacteriaceae bacterium
GGGACCACCGGCAACCCCAAGGGCGTGCTGTACTCCCACCGGGCACTGACGATCCACACCTACGGCGCCGCGCTGCCCGACGTGTTCGCGCTGTCGGCGATGGACGTGGTGCTGCCGATCGTGCCGATGTTCCACGCCAACTGCTGGAGCATGCCGTACGGCTGCCCTGCCGTCGGCGCCAAGCTGGTGCTGCCGGGCTCGCGCCTGGCAGACGGCGCCCGCCTCGCACAACTGATGATCGACGAAGACGTCACCTTCTCGCTCGGCGTACCGACGGTCTGGCTGGCGATGCTCAACCACCTGCAGCAGGCGGACCTGACCATTCCCAGCCTGAAGCGGGTCGCGGTCGGCGGCACGGCGCCGCCGGAATCGCTGATCCGGGGCCTCGAAGAACGCGGCATCGAACTGCAGCAGCTGTGGGGCATGACCGAGACCAGTCCGCTCGGTACGGCCAATCGCCCGAAACCCGGCCTCGAGTTCGAGGACGACGCGGCGCGCCTGGCGCACGCCGCCAAGCAGGGTCGGCCGGTTTTCGGCGTGCAGATCCGCATCGTCGACCCGGAGGGACGCGAGCTCCCGCACGACGGCCGGGCCTTCGGCGGCCTGCAGGTGCGCGGCCCGTGGATCATCAGCCAGTACTTCGGCAAGGAAGACGGGCCGCCGCTGCTCGACGCCGATGGCTGGTTCGACACCGGCGACGTCGCGACGATCGACCCGCAGGGCTACATGCACATCACCGACCGCGCCAAGGACGTCATCAAGTCCGGCGGCGAGTGGATCAGCTCGATCGAGCTGGAAAACATCGCCATGGGACACCCGGCGATAGCCGAGGCCACCGTCATCGGCGTGTTTCACCCCAAGTGGGACGAGCGGCCGCTGGTCGTGGCGGTCAAGCGACCGGGGATGGACGTGAGCCGCGAGGACCTGCTCGGATATTTTCGCGACAAGGTGGCGAAGTGGTGGCTGCCCGACGACGTCGTGTTCGTCGACGAGCTGCCGCACACGTCGACCGGCAAGCTCGACAAGAAGGTCGTGCGCGACGACTTCAGCGACTACAAGCTGGCGGGCGCGTAAATCCGCGAAGCCCGCACTCGATCAGGCCGCTTCGTCGCGATCGGCCTGGCGCAGGGCCTGCTCGGCCTCGTACAGCGCCTCGGCCATCACGTCGCCGAGTTCCTCTCGCCACTCGGCGAGCAGGTTCATCGCCCGGTTGTAGGTGATCGCGCCCTGCTGCACCAGTGACCTGAGCAGCTCCGGGTTGCGCGCCAGCAGAATCGCCGCGCCGATCGCGGTGGCACCCAGCAGGGTCAGTACCAGCAGGCCGCCGATCTTGAATGGGTCCGTCATGTTGGCTCCTGTAAAGAAATCGTGTCGCGCGCCCCGCCCGGCAGCGGCAGGCCGGCCACCTCGTGGGCCTGGCGCCGGCCGCGCTCGATCAGCCCCAGGGTGACGCCGTTGCTCAGCAAGGCGGCGAGCGCCGGCGGCAGCAGATCGAAGCTAGCCGCCAGCAGCACCGCGCCGTTGGCGACGACGTTGATGCGCTGGTTGCCCTGCAGCTTCGCCGCCGTTTCCTGCGCCAGGGTGCGGGCCGCGAGCAGCGCCGGCAGCTCGGCACGCAGGATCCACACGTCGGCGTCGATCTGCCGCGTCGCCAGGCCGTTGCTGAAGCAGATGTTCAGGCACTCGCCGGGGGCATGCAGCAGGCCGTCGCTGACCAGGGCGACGCGCCGGCCGGACTTCTGCAGCCGGTTCAGGTAGCGCAGCTTGCCGACCTCGTCGAGCCCTGCCTGAATGCTGTCCAGGCCGAGATCGAACAGGCCCTCGGGCAGGCGCTCGGGGGCTTCCTGGGTGATCATGTGCAACTCGGAGACACCGGCAGCACGCAGCGCGGCCAGCGAGAGCTGCGCTTCCGGATCGAGTGCGCTGCCGAACTCGAAGCGGGCCAGCAGCTGTCCCTCTTCGAACAGGCACAGGCCGAGGCCGCCCGCCGGCACCGCGGCGGCTTCGATGCCGAAGCGCTGGACGGCGAGATCCTGCTCGAGCACGCAGCAGTTGCGTCCGCCGATGCGGCACTGCACCCCCTGCTCGCCGAGCAGCTGCACTTCCGCGTGATTGAGGCTCTGCAGCAGGGGCGGATCGGCGGCGGCCGCGTCGAGCACGGCGCGCCGGCAGCAGCGCAGCAGCACCTCGGTCAGGCGCCGGTGCGCGCGGGCTTTCTGGCGGCGGCCCTGCGGCACGACGCGCTGCAGACTCCAGTCCCCGGCGGTCAGCGTGCCGCTGCGGTCGAACACGATCGTGTCGACGGCGGCCACCCGTTCGATCACGGCACCGCTCCTGAACAGCAGACCGCAGTTGGCGCCGGCGGCGATCGCGGCCTCGATGGCGACCGGGGTCGACAGGTTCAGCGAGCCGCCGAAATCGGCCTGCATCGACGAGCTGCTGCGCGCCAGGTCGCGGGTGAAGCCGTACACCGCGGCCGCCACCAGAATCGAGTACGGCGCCAGACGGTCGGCAAGGCGCAGCGAGTAGAGGTCCGCGCTCTCGCGCCCCTGGATCGCCGCCTCGACGAATTCCTCGAGATGCGCCAGCGTGCCCTCGGACCAGGACTGCAGCAACGCCAGCTCCAGGCGCCCCTCGCGCAGTATGGAACCCGCCGGCAGGCTGTCGCCGCCGCGGATCGCGAACTCGCGGGTCGTAAACCCGTGCGTGGCGCGCGCCGCACCGTCCAGCACCATGGCATCGAGCGGCACCACGTCACCGGCCTCCAGGGTCAGGCAATCGCCGCCGCAGAGCTGGGCCGCCCGGGCGCGCAGTGTCTCCGTACCGCGACGCACCGTGTACAGCGGCAGACGGGGCCTGGCCTGCTGCCGCAGGCCGGCCTCGGTCGCCACCACCGCCCGGGTCTCGAACTGCTGGGCGATGACGTGCATCAGGTTACTGATCTGCGCGGCGCCGAACCGTCCGGCCACGGTGGTCAGCAGCAGCGCCGCGGCATCCTGGACCTTGTTCGCCAGACCGCGCTGGCGCAGTTCGCGCACGCCCTGCAGCAGGCTGGGCGTGATGGTCGCCACGGTCAGCGCCAGGCGCCCGGCACGCGGCAGCAGCGGGGTCGCGGCCAGCGCCACCAGCAACACGACGAGCTTCAGTTCGACGTCGGGCAGCGGGCGCAGCTCGCGGTTCAACGGTTCGGGCTGGTCAAGCCCATCGAGCAGCGCGCCGTCGACGTCGCGCCGGCTGACGTGGTGGCGCCGGTAACGGATCGTCACCGAACCCAGGCGCGGCGACACGTCGACGCGGCTGATGCCCGGCCAGGTCAGCAGACGCGCCTGCAGCGCGGCGCAGGCGGCGCGGCGTTCAAGCAGTTCCGGCACCACCACGCGCAGCCGGCCGGGCCGGTCGTGGCGCACCTGCCAGCGGCTCTCGCCCTCGTGCACGAGCGTCAGGCTCACCCCCTCATCCATCACTCGACTCCGCCTGTGCGGCCTCGCGCCGCAAGCGCCACTCCTTCAGCGCCTCGTTACCGAGCACCGGCAGCACCGCGCCGGCACCGATCACGGCCAGGTCCGCGGGCCCGACCCGGCTGAGCCCGAGCAGCTGGCGCAGGCCCGGAGCCAGCGCCGCGAGCTGCAGCAGCACCGAGCCACCGACCGCGAGCACCAGCAGGCGGTTCGGCGGCGTGCTGTGCCTGCTGAACACGGAACTGCCGTGCGAGCGCGACGAGAAGGCCTGCAGCAGCTGCCCCAGGGTCAGGGTCATGAACGCCTGGGTCCGCGCCTGCGGCCCGACGCCGTAGCGGGTCAGACCGTAGCCGTAGGCGGCCATCGTCGCCGTGGTGATCAGCGCCGACTGGCCAAGCAGCCGGCGCAGGCGGCGGCCGGTGAACATGCCTTCCTGGAACGCCGACGGCGGCTGCCTGAGCACGTTGTACTCGGGCGCCTCGAAACCCACCGCCAGAGACGGGAACACGTCGGTCAGCAGGTTGATCCACAGCAGCTGGATCGGGGTCAGCGGCGTCTCGAGGCCCGCCACCAGCGACGCGAACATGACCTCGATCTCGCTGAAATTGGTCGACAGCAGGTACTCGATCGCCTTCTCGAGGTTGGCGTAGCTGCTGCGGCCGTACTCCACGGCGTCGACGATGCTCTGCAGCCGGTCGTCGGTCAGCAGCACGTCGGCCATGCTGCGCGCGACCTCGCTGCCGCTGCGGCCCATCGCGATGCCGACGTCGGCCACCTTCAGTGCCGGGCCGTCGTTGATGCCGTCACCGGTCATCGCCACTCGATGACCGCTGCGCTGCAGCATCTGCACCAGCTTGAGCTTCATCGCCGGGCTGACGCGGGCGAACACTTCCGCCTCGCCCACGGCCGCCTCGAGCTGCTCGTCGCTGTACTGTTCGAGCTCGTCGGCGCCGAGTACCGCGACGTCGCCGTCGCCGTTCAGGTGCAGCGCGCGGCCCACCGCGGCCGCGGTGCCACGCTGGTCGCCGGTCAGGATCAGGGTGCGGATACCCGCTTCCTGCAGCTTCGGCAGCAGGTCCACGACCTCGGGACGCAGCGGATCGGCCATCGCCACCAGGCCGAGCCACTCGAGATTCTCGGTCTTGCCGATGTGGTTTTCCGGCTGCGGTCGCCAGGCGACACCGAGCACGCGGTAGGACTCGGCCATCAACGCGTCGTTGCGGGCGATGATCTCGTCGCGCATCGCCTGGGTGAGCTTGACGCGGCGGCCGCGGCGGCGCACGTGCGTGCAGCGCGCCAGCACCTGCTTCGGTCGC
>CAZOUC010000118.1:0-7064 GCA_964582825.1 uncultured Enterobacteriaceae bacterium
TCAGCCGTGTCGACGAGGACGGCGAAGCCAGCGGCGAGGAGCTGTTGCTCGGCCGCGGCGAAGCCGCCTACACCGCTGCCGGCGCGGAGCCGGTGCGTATCGTCAAGGTCATGAACTTCCAGCAACTCGACCCGCTGCCGGCACCGGCCACCTTTCAACCGCAATCCGGTGATGACCTGAAAGGCCTGCTGAGCCTGACCGGCAATCCGCGCGACGAACCGCCCGTCTGCCGCGCTCCCTGAGCGCTTCCACTCCCGGGATTCGCCTCCCGGAATTCACCACCGAGCGCCCTCGGATGCCGGGCTGTGCACGACGCGGGCCGGACGGATGATGCAGATCACCGACGCGCAAGGCCTGCGCCCCATCAAACGGCAGCGCTCTATCAAAACATCATGACAAAATGATGACAAGGCTTGACTGGCGCCTCTTTTGTATATACATTGTCAATCAAGAAGATCGTTAAGCGATCTCTTATAACAAGGAGGGAAGACTATGTTCAGGTCAACATTGATTGCAGCAACCGTTTCCATGGCGTTCAGCACAGTCGCCACGCCGGCCATCGCCGATGAGCCGCGCGGTCCGGAGGTGCAGCCGATTCGCCTGGTCACACCGGCCTACCCGGACAGCAAACGCGCCGAACGCCAGGAAGGCTATGTCACCTTTGAGTACACGGTCGACGAGAAAGGCCACGCCCGGAATCTGAAAGTCGTCGATGCCGAGCCGGGCACGACGTTCATCGGCGCCGCCCGCCGCGCCCTGATGCGGTCCGAGTTCGAGCCGCCGGAGGTCGACGGCGAGCCGCAGGCGGTCACCGGGCTGACCCGCACCTACGTGTTCGACAAGCCGGACCGGCGCTGAGCCCCTGGAGCGGCCGCTAGCCGGCCGCTGAGGACTCCCTGTCTGCGTCGGAGGGCTGCTCCGGCGCAGACGGGTTGGTGTTGTGCTCCTTGTTGTGCTCCTTGAGGAAGTCGCGAATGAAGCGCCGCACCTCGCGCGCCGCACTGGTATCGAGTTCCTCGCACAACTGGATGAACGCATCGCGTTCCTCGCGGTTGATGCGCACGATGAGCTGGCTGTCCTTGTTCTTGCCGCCCTTCTTGCGTTCCTTCTTCGACATCTGCGTCCCTTCGACACGCCAAACCGGTCCCGCTGCCTGTGCGAAGGCAGTGAGAAGCTAGGCGAATAATAGTAGAAAACGTCGGACAATTTGTATATACAAACTATTCACCCGGCGGTGGCCGTCAGCTGCCGGAGCGCTCCAGCGCGCGCTCGAGCAGGTCGATGCGCTTTGCCAGGGTCTCACGCTGCGATTCCCGGTCTTCCACGTCTGCGCCGTCGAGCGCGTCCCGGGCAGCCTTGAGGCGGCGCAGCTGGTCGCGCAGGGCCTCGAGCTTCTCGGCTTCGGCCGCCTTGTCGAATACGATGTCCTCGGCCGGCTTGCCGGCCGGCCTGTCCGCTTCGCGGCGCGCGCTGACCGCCGCCAGGAAGCGCTGCTCCGGACCGAGCTGGCGCTGGTTCATGAACGTCGGCGAGACGATTTCGATGTCGGCGCCGTGAAGACGGTCGAGCATCGCCTCGCGCAGTTTCGAACGGGCCGTCAGCAGGGTGTTGACCTTGTCGAGCATTCCGGCGACGCGATACGTGACGCTGAAGTCGCCGAGTTCACGCAGCTGCACAAACGGGTCGCTCAGGCCCGCGTCGGCCGCGGCAGCGGACAACAGTTCGCGGATCTGCCGGTGGTCGAGGTCGTAGCCGAGCGAGACCGTCGCCGAGACGATCGTGCCGCTCGATCGGATCACGGTCACCGGGTGCGTGGCAATGAACAGGTTCGGCAGCGTCGTCAGATCGCCGTCTTCGGTCTGGATCTCGGTGTGGAACAGGCCCCGGTCACTGACCCGGCCGAAGTGGCTCTCCACCCGCAGAAAGTCGCCGGGCCGGTAGCTGCGCACGATGCGCAGCATCAGGCCGGCCATGATGTTGGCGACGAAGCTCGTCGACGCGATGGCGATGATGGCCGTCAGCGCGACGCCGAACAGGCCCAGCAACTGGCCGCGGGTGGCGTCCGAAACCGGCAGCATCAGGACCACCAGCAACAGCGCCAGCGCGGTGGCCAAAAGCATACCGAGCAGGCGCGGGAAGCGCTGCTCCGCAGACCCGGCACCGCCGCGTACGACCAGGTACCAGTGCAGGCCCCACAGGGCCAGCAACACCAGGATGATGCCGGCCAGCGACGGCCACGACGCCAGCAGCGCCCGCGAGGCTTCGTCGAGGGGCGTCAGCCAGCCGCGGTCATCGATCGCATCGTTCATCGCCAGAGCATAGCACCGGGCTGATCCGCCGGGGCGCCAGCGCCCCGGACCCGCCTGCGCCGCGCTGTCGTCAGTCGGCGGCCGGCCACTCGACCCAGAAGGCGCCGCGCAGGTCGCCGGGCGCGTAGCCGGTGGCCGCGTCGCCCGGGTAGTTTTCCGCCAGCACCTTCGCCGCCTCGCCGCTCGGATCGCCGTGGCAGGTGAGACAGGGCCCCTCGACGCCGATCGCCTTCATGTAGCGGGCGCCGCCGTCCGCGGCACTGAAGTACTCGAGCCCGGTCAGCTCCTCACCGGCTTGCAGGCGGGCGGCAAAGTCGTCCAGCACCGCCTGCTGCCATTCGTTCGCGGCGTTGTCCGGGTTGCGGACCCGGGTGCCGACCCGGCCGAGGTCCGCACCGCTGTCCGCCGCGACCGTCGCGGCGATCTCCGGGGCGCGGTCGCGGCAGACCAGAATCGCCGCCGCGGGGCCGCCGCTCTGCATGGCGCCGATCAGCTCCCCCTTGAGCTGACCGCCGAAGGACTTGACGACCTCCCGGCTGGCCTGCAGGCGCGAATCCTCGGCCGTCGCAGCCGCCGCGCCCAGGCAGGCGGCGAGCAGCAGGGTCAGGCGCCGCGACCGGCGACGGGATTGGACGGACAGGGCGGGTAATGGCTGCATGATGTACTCCTGATCGACTACCACGCGCGGCAGTCTAGCGACGACCGCCGGAGCCGGGCATGCGGACGATCAAAACCGCGGGACTTTGCCGTCAACTGGCGGTCTGTACACCCCGGCGCCGTGGCGTCAGCAGATCGTGCAGGTCACGACCGATGTAGTACAGGCTCGGCACCAGCAGCAGCGTGATAACCGTCGAGAACAGCACACCGAAGGCCACGGAAATCGCCATCGGCTTGACGAAGTTCGACTGGATCGAGGTCTCGAGCTGGATCGGCAGCAGCCCGACGAAGGTCGTTACGGAGGTCAGCACGACCGCGCGGAAGCGCCGCACGCCGGCGTCCAGTACCGCCTCGGCCCAGTGCCGGCCCTCGCCGATGCGGTGGTTGATGTAGTCGACCAGGACCAGGCTGTCGTTGACGACCACGCCGACCAGGCCGAGCATGCCGATGATCGACAGGATGCTGACCTCCTTGCCGAGCAGGAAGTGGCCGAGCACCGCGCCGCCGAGGCCGAAGGGGATCACCGCCATGATGATCAGCGGCTGCAGGTAGCTCTTCAGTGGAATCGCGAGCGCCGCGTAGATCATCAACAGGATCGCCACCAGGCCGAGCAGCAGCGTACGACCGGTCTCCGCCTGCGCTTCCGCTTCGCCGCTCAGGCGTGCCGAGACGCCGGGGTGACGCTCCAGGATCGGCGGCAGCAGTTCGTCGACGATGGCGGCGTTGACCTCGCCCGGCTCGACCCGCGACTTGTCCACGTTGCCCAACACGTTGACGACGCGCTTGCGGTTGAAGCGATTGATGGTGCTGACGCCGATGCGCTCCCGGGCCTCGCCGACGACGGCGAACGGCACGCGGCGACCGTCGGGCAGCCGGATCCACATGTCCTTGAGCGTGTCGAGCTCGCTGCGCTGGCTCTCCGGAAAGCGCACGTAGACCCGCACCTCGTGCCGGCCGCGCTGCACCCGCTGGACCTCCGCGCCGAAAAACGCCCGGCGCACCTGCCGGGCGAGTTCCACCTGGCCGAGGCCAAGCGCCTCGCCTTCCCGGGTCAGGCGGATATCGAGCTCCGGGCCGCCGGCGTTGAAGGTATCGCGCAGGTCGAACACGCCGTCGAAGCCCATCAGCGCGCTCTTCAGCTCGTCTGCGGCCTGCCGCAGTTCGTCGATATCGGGGCTCGACAGCTCCACGTCGATCGGCGACCCCGAGGGCCCGGCGTTGGCGTCGATGCTCAGTGCCTGCACCCCGCTCAGTTCGCCGACCGCCTCGCGCAGCCAGCCGGCCAGCTCGACCGAGGTGATGTCGCGCTCGGTGCTCTTGATCAGCTCGACGGTCAGGCTGGCTTCGGTGTCGTCGGCCGACTGCACCATGACTTCCTCGATGACGCTGTCGTCCCGCCCGGTCGTCTCGCGGTAGCGCGCGTCCATCGCGTATGCCGCCTCCTCGAGGCGCAGCGCGTACTCGTGCGTCGTCTGCCAGGACGTGCCCTGCGGCATCTGCAGGTCGACATTGATGAAATCGCTGGGCACGTTCGGGAAGAAGATGAAGCGCACCAGGCCCGCTGGCAACAGGGCCGCGATGACGATCAGCGCGGCGAGAAAGCCCGCCAGGGTCAGGTACCGGTTGCGTACAGCCCGCGCCAGCGCGCGCCGGTAGGGCCCGTTGGCGAAATCGGTCAGGCTGCTGGCGATCCGCCGCTGGGTGGCGGTCAGCCGACTGCGCCAGCCGGGCAGACGCCGTGTGTCGACATCCGGACGCAGGTGGCGCAGGTGCGCCGGGAGAATCAACTTGGTTTCGAGCAGGGAAAACGCCAGGCACAGGATGACCACCGGGCTGATGTGCGTCATCGCCCGGGCGAACCCCTCGTCGAGAAACGCCATCGGCGCGAACGCGATCATCGTCGTCATGGCTCCGAAGATCGTCGCGACCGCGACCCGGCGCACGCCGCGCACGATGCTGTCGACCCCCTGCCGTTCGCTCTCGAGCTGCGCGTAGGCGCTCTCGGCGGTGACGATGCCGTCGTCGACCAGGATTCCGAGCACCAGGATGAACGCGAACAGGGACAGCACGTTGATCGAGATCGGCAGGCCCAGGAAGTGGATCACCGCCAGAGCTCCGAGAAAGGAGAACGGCACGCCGATGATCACCCAGAAGGCCAGGCGAAGGTCGAGAAACAGCGTCAGGGTCAGGATCACCAGCGCCGTACCCTGCAGGGCACTCTTGAGCAGCAGATTGATCCGGCCGTTGAGAATCCGGCTGGTATCGGCCCAGGCCGTCAGCTCGACACCGGGCGGCAGGGTCGCGGAGCGCTCGGCGACGTAGGCGCGCAGGCGATCGGTCATGTCCAGCACGTTCTGCTCACCGACGCGGTCGACCACCAGGGTCACGGCCTGGCGCTGGTTCATTCGCGTCAGCACCGGCTGGTCCTCGAACTCGTCACGGACCGCCGCGATGTCACCAAGACGGATTCGGGTCCCGTCACCGCGGCTGAGCAGCACGAGGTCGGCGTACTCCTCGCCGGTGTAGGCCTGACCGACCGAGCGCAGCACGATGGCGCCCTGCTCGGTGCGCACCTTGCCGCCGGGCAGGTCACGGGAGCGATCCTGGATCAGGTCGACGACGCGGCCGAAATCGAGCCCGTACTCGAGCAGGCGGTGTTCCGACAGCTCGATGGAGATCTCGTACTCGCGATCGCCCCGCAGTTCGACCTGGGTGATGCCCGGCAGGGCCAGCACCTCGTCGCGCAGCTCGTCGGCCAGTTCCTTCAGTTCGTGTTCGCCGATGTCGCCGAACAGGCTGAGGTTCATCGCCCGTGTGCTCGAGATGATTTCCTCGACGATCGGCTCTTCGGCATCATTCGGAAACGAGGCGATGCCGTCGACACGAACCTTGGCCTGGTTGAGGACCCGGGTGACGTCGCCGCCCGCTTCGACCTTGACGGTGACCACGCCGACGCCCTCCCGCGCGACGGAACGGATCTCGTCGATGCCGACGATGTCCTGGATCGCCTCCTCGATCTTGATCAGGATGCCCTCTTCCACCTCCTCCGGCGAACTGCCCGGATACGGCACCGTGACGGTGAAGGTTTCCGACGGGAAGCTCGGAAACACTTCCTTGGTGATGCCGAACAGGCCCTGCAGGCCAGCCACCATGACCACCAGCATCAGCAGGTTGGCGGCCACCGGGTTGGCCGCCATCCAGGCGATGACGCCGCGTTCCTGAACCGGGCTCACGGGGATTCGACCTCGGTCGCGGTGACGACCATGTCCTCGACCATCAGGTCGAGCCGGCTGACGACGATGCGATCGCCGTCGGCAAGGCCGTCGGTCACCAGGGCCTCGCCCTCGTCGATGCGGGCGACGGTGACCGGCTGCCGGTGCAGGCGGTTCTCGTCGAGCAGGTACACCGTACTGCCGTCGTGGATCGCCGCTCGCGGCACGACGAAGGCGCGCTCGAGCACGCGGCCTTCGATCCGCGCGTCGACGAACTGGCCCACCGCGAGAGCACGACCGTGGCGGTCGGCGTCATAAGGCGCCTCGATCTGCGCGACCAGGTAGTAGACGCGCGTCTGCGGGTCGACCCGGTTCTCGAGCCGGGCGGCGCGCCCCTGCCACTCGTGCCGCAGGCCACCGAAGCTCGCGCCGACCACGACGCGCGGCCAGGACCCGTCGCTGCGCCTGCCGTGTTCGACGAAAGGCAGGTCCGGCGGCAGGATCGGCAGACGCACCTCCGCGAGCCCGGTGCCGAGCAGCGACATCAACGGCGAGCCGATGCCGACGAACTGGCCCAGGTCGACGCGGCGTTCGTCGATGACGGCGGCGAATGGCGCGGAAATTTCGGTCTGTGCCAGGTCGGCCTCCGCGCGGCGCAGGCGGTCACGCGCCGCCCGCAGCGCGGCCTCCGCTTCGTCGACAGCGGCACGCCGCTGCAGCGCCCGGGCATCGGCCAGTCGCAGCTCGGCGCTCGCCAGGGCCGAACGCGCCTCGGATACCGCCAGCTCGTAGTCGATCGGATCGATGCGCAGCAGCGTGGTGCCGGCCTCGACGCGCGCGCCGGTCAGAAACTCCGGCGAGACCCACACCACGCGCCCGCTGACCT
>CAZOUC010000119.1:0-7045 GCA_964582825.1 uncultured Enterobacteriaceae bacterium
ATCGACCGTGATCGTGTCGCCGACGACGTAGTCGCCGGCGCGGCTCGCCAGGTAGATCGCGGCGGCGGCCATGTCCTCCGGCTCGCCGATACGACGTGCTGGAATGGCCCGGGCCACTTCCTCGGCGTGGTCGCGCGCCGACTTGTTCATGTTCGACGCAAAGGCGCCGGGCGCAATGGCCGTGACGTTGATGCGGTCACGCACCAGGCGTGCGGCGAGGCGCTTGGTCAGGTAGATCAGGCCCGCCTTCGAGGCGTGGTAACTGTAGGTCTCCCAGGCATTGAGCCGCATGCCGTCGATTGACGCGATGTTGATCACCTTGGCCGGCCGGGTGTCGCTGGCCGCCGCCTTGAGCTGCGGGTGCAGGGCCTGCAGCAGGAAGAACGGCGACTTGAGATTCAGGTCCATGACCTTGTCCCAGCCGTGTTCGGGAAACTCCTCGAAAGGAACACCCCAGGCTGCGCCGGCGTTGTTGACGAGAATGTCGAGACCCGGCTCGCGTTCACGGAGCCGGGCGGCCAGGGCCTGACAGCCGGCAACGGTCGAGACGTCCTCGGGCAGCGATATGCACTGCGGCCCGAGCTGCTCGGCGACCGCGTCGCAGACCTCTGCCTTGCGCGAGGAAATGTAGACGCGGGCACCCTGGGCGATGAAGCCCTCGGCAATCATCAGGCCGATGCCGCGGGAACCACCGGTGACCAGGGCCACCCGCCCGTCGAGAGAAAACAGTTTGGCCGTGTCCATGTACGCTCCTTGTGAGATAACCGTGGCCGGCGGCGGCCGGCGGACCGAAGACTGCGCAGGGTACAGGACTGCGGCCCCGCGATGCACCCGCCGGTCCTCAGCGCACGCGTTTGTATGGCGTCCAGCCGCCCTGCGGTGCCACGTCCGGCTGCAACACCACGACGCTGCGCGCCGGCAGATTCACCCGCAGCAGGCCGGCGGCGACGCGAGCCTCGACTCCGGCACCGAGCTGATCGCGCATGCTGCCGTGGTTCATCAGCTTCGAGTTCGCCAGGGACAGCCACTCCTGCACCGGCTCGGCGCCCGGATTCGCGACCACCAGCACCGTTTCGGCGACCCGGTCGGTGTGCCGCTCGAAGGCCAGCAGGCGATCGGACAACACGGGCCGGTACTCGCCGATGCGCAACGCCCGTTGCGCGGCGCGCATCGCCAGCAGCTGGCGGGTCCAGCGCAGTTCGGGATTGTCGTCATCGACCAGGTCCCAGCGCATCGGCGCGCGCATCTCCGGATCGCGGCCACCGGTCATGCCGAGTTCGGTACCGTAGTACAGGTTGGGTGACCCGGGCAGGGTGAACTGCAGCACCTGGGCGATACGCCGCAGGTCCCGGTCCGGCACCTCGGTGTGCAGGCGCTGCACGTCGTGGTTGTCGAGCAGCAGCCAGGATTTCAGCAACGGCTCGATACCCGTGTCGGCCACCATCCGATCGAACATTCGCGAGGCCTGATCGGCCGGAATCTCGCCGCGCAGCATCGCCAGGATGATTTCGCGTGCGGTGAAATTCATCACGCCGTCGAGGGCCGGCATCCATTGTTTCGGGTAACTCCAGATCTCGCCGATCACCAGGGAACCGGGGCGCTGCCGGTGCGCCGCGCGGGTCAGCTCGGCGAGGTAGGCAAAGCCGATGTCGTAGGCGACGTCCAGGCGCCAGCCGTCGACGCCGTCGGCCAGGTAACTGCGCACCGGGGAGTCCTCGGCGCCGAAAACGTAGTCGCGCACGGCCGGGTTCTCGAGATTGATCTCCGGCAGGTTGAGCGCCCCGGCCCAGGCCCGGTAGCCGGCCGGGAAGCGCTCATCGAAGTAAAACCAGTCGCGGTACGGGCTGTGCGGATTCTCCAGGGCATCGCGGAACACCGGCGCATTGCGGCCCATGTGATTGAACACGCCGTCGAGGACGATTCTCATGCCGCGCGCGTGCACCGCGTCGATCAGTTCACGCAGGTCCTCGCGGCTGCCGAATTCGGGAGAAATCCGGCGATAGTCGAGCGCGTCGTACTTGTGGTTGGTAAACCCGTAGTGGATCGGATTCAGGTACAGGACGTCGACGCCGAGTTCGTCGATGTATTCGAGCTGCGCCCGCAGGCTGTCGAGGTCCCCACCCCAGAAATCGATCTCGTGGGACCAGACTTCGACCTCCGGCAGGTAATCGCCCCGGCGCGGCACCTCGTGCCAGCCGCGCAGGCGCCTCGGCGGCGCGTACAGCTGCGCCTTGCTGTCGAGCCGGGCCGACGGGGCAAAGCGATCGACCAGCACCTGGTACACGATCGCGCCGTTGCGCCAGTCCGCCTCGCGCTCGGCCATCACCGCTATCAGCGGCCGGTCGTGGACGTTGCTGTAGTCCTCCGCGAACGACGGCAGGACAGTCAGGGCCAGCGCAAGCAGTATCGGAGCGGCAGAAGAAAGCTGCGGCATGGGACGGCGCTCCAAGCGGAAAACCGACAGCTTACGGGCAACACGGCGCAGCGCCTAGCCGACGCGGAGCACCTCGCGAGCCAGTCGCTCACCGCTCAGCCAGGCATGCTCGGCCCGGTTGCCGAGGCACCAGTCACCGATCGCGGCCAGGCGCGCCCCGGGCGCGGCAAGGTAGTCGCGCTGCAGCTCGCGCGCCACGAGCCCGTAGCGCCAACGGTGCGCGTGCAGGCGGGCAGCCGGCGGTCGCTCGCCGCAAAGCGCGCAGAAGGCGTCGTACAGCTCCCCGGCGACTTCCTCCGGCGCTCGTTCCAGCCGTGGCTCGGTCCAGGCTGGTCGGGCGTGCAGCACCCAGGCCTCTACGAAGCCGCCGGCCTGGACCACCGGCATCCGCGCCGCCCAGAACAGCGGGCCACCGACCGGCTGCAGGGTCCCGTCCGGCAGGCCGCTCGGCGCATCCAGACCGAGCTGCAGCGCCCAGACCGGATCGTAACGGACCTCCGAAAGCGCCGCGAACCCGGACGCGTGCGGCTCGAGCAGCGGCAAGGCCTGTGGTGCGGGCGTGGCCACGACGACCCAGTCGAACGGGCCGTGAAGCGCGCCCGGCTCGGCGACCAGTTGCCAGCCGGACCCGTTGCGCTCGAGGCCGACGACGCGGGTCGAGGTCAGCAGAGTGAGATCGTGGGCGAGCCCGCGGACCAGGGCACTCATGCCGGGTTGCCCGGTCACGCGCACCACGCTGTCGTCGGCAATCCCGGCCCGAAACGGCACGGCGCGGCCGGCTTCCTGCGCCTCGCGCAAGGCCGTCATGAACGACTCGCCGTGCGCCTGCACGAAGGTCGCGCCGGTGTTGAATACGACGCCGTCACCGCGTCGACTGGCCAGGCGCCCGCCGCAGCCGCGCCCCTTCTCCAGCACGGTCACCTCGACACCGGCATCGCGTAACAGCCGGGCACAGCGCATGCCGGCCAGCCCGGCTCCGATGACGGCTGCGCGCATCAGTCGGACCCGAACAGGCGCTTCCACCAGAGACGACGTGGCTCGTTCCCGGCCCGGTGTGTCGCGGGCACGCCGTGTTCGGCGTACCACTGCTGCCATTCCCACGGCGTCATCGTGGTCGGCGTCTCGAGCCGGCTGGCGCGTCGCCAGGCCTGCGCGGCAAGGGAATGGTCCGCGTTGCCGTCGGTGTCGTCTCGGTACATGGTTAGAGTCCAGTCGCTGCCTGGTCATCTCTACGCGCTGGCAGCACGCACGGACCATGCGCGGCGCCGGCTGGACCCGCCCCGGCCCGGTCACGATAATCGGCCCGTGTCCAAGTCTCCGACGACCCCGTCCGCCCCCGGTCTGGCCGCCGGCCTGCTGGCCTACCTGTGGTGGGGCGGCTCGGCGCTGTACTGGGCCTTGCTGGCTGCGGTCCCGGCGGTGGACATCGTCGCCCACCGCGCCCTGTGGTGCGTGCCGTTCTGCGCCCTGCTGCTGCTCGGTCGGGGCGGTCTCGGCAGAGCGCTCGCCGTGCTCCGGCAGCCCGCGCAGCTCGCCCTGCTGGCGCTGAGCGCTGGCCTGATCGCGCTGAACTGGGGGCTGTTCGTCTTTGCGGTCAACGCGCAACGCCTGAGCGAATCCAGCCTCGGCTATTTTCTGCAGCCACTGGTGGTGATGATGGTCGGGGTGCTGGTGTTCGCAGAGCGTCCGACGCGGACGCAGTGGCTGGCGATCGCCTGTGCCGGCCTCGGCGTCACGGTTTACGCCCTGTCCCTGGGCGAGCTGCCGATCGTCGCCGTCGGTATCGCCCTGTCCTTCGCCGGCTACAGCGCCCTGCGCAAGGGTCTTCCCGTCGGTACGCTCGACGGTCTGTTCATCGAGACCCTGTTGCTGGCTCCCGCGGCGCTCGCCTGGATCCTGTGGCGCGGCGGCGCCGGCCTGGAGCTGCAGTCCTGGACCACCAGCGCCCTGCTGCTTGGTGCCGGCGCCTTCACGGCAGTGCCCCTGATCGCGTACGTCGCCGCGGCGCGGCGCCTGAGCCTGGTCACCCTGGGTTTCCTGTTCTACGTCAATCCCGGCTGCCAGCTGCTGCTGGCACACTTCTGGTTCGGCGAGGCCGTCGACGGCGGTCGGCTGCTGGCCTTCGGCCTGGTGTGGACGGGCCTCGCCATTTACCTGGCCCAGTTGGCGACGGTAGCGCCGCGTCGCCGAGGAGTGAGCGCGTGAGTCTGTGGCTGCAACGTGACATAAGCCTGGCCGCCCGGGCACGGGGTTTCCACCTGATCACCGACGAAGTCCTCGCCGCAGTGCCGGAAATCGCCGACCTGCGGGTCGGCCTGCTGCACCTGTTCATCCGCCACAGCTCGGCGGCGCTGACCATCAACGAAAACGCCGACCCGACTGTGCGCCGCGACTTTGCGCGCTTTTTCGACCGCGCCGTGCCCGAGGACCCGGGGTTCGAGCACAGCCTGGAAGGACCCGACGACATGCCGGCGCACCTCAAGGCCAGCCTGCTCGGTTCGGCGCTGTCGGTTCCCATCGGCGACGGCCGACTGCGGCTCGGCACCTGGCAGGGCCTGTACCTGGCCGAACACCGGGACCACGGCGGACCCAGGCAGCTCGTGGCCACCGTGCAGGGCACCCCGGTATGAACCGGCTCGTGGCGCTGTTGCTGGCGGGCCTGTGGGCTCTGGCAGCCTTCCCGGGCCGGGCCGACCCGCTGTTCGAATCGGACAGCGTATTGCGCGTTTCCCTGCATGCACCGCTGGCGGAGATCGCCGATGACGACGCCGCCAATGCCGACTACCGGGACGGTCGGTTCCGCTACCGATCCGCCGACGGTACGGCGGTCGAACTGGACGTCAAGGTCAAGCCTCGCGGCGGTTCCCGGCGCGACGCCGACGTGTGCGCTTTCCCGCCCTTGTGGCTGAATTTCCGCAAGAAGCAGGTCGCCGGCACCCTGTTCGACGGCCAGGACAGACTGAAGCTGGTGACCTGGTGCCGGAGCGTGTCCTACTACCAGCAGAAGATCCTGCGCGAGTACCTCGCCTACCGCATTTTCAACCTGCTCACGGATCTGAGCTTTCGTGTGCGCCTGCTCGAGGTCGACTACGTGGACAGCGGACGCGGCGACGAGACAATGACCCGCTTCAGCTTTGTAATCGAACACCAGGACCGCCTGGCGCGGCGCATCGACACCCCGCACCGCGAGATCGAAGCCATCGAGGCCGACTGGCTGGAACCGGCTCATGCCAGCCTGGCGGAGCTGTTCGAGTACATGATCGGCAACGTCGACTACTCGCTGTTCCAGGCCCTGCCCGACGAGGAGTGCTGCCACAACACCAAGCTGTTCCAGCGTGCCGACGGACGCTACTACTCGATACCGTACGACTTCGACTTCACCGGCCTGGTCGATCCCCCGTACGGCTTCGGACACCCGAAACTGCGGCAGACCAGCGTGCGTCAGCGGATCTTCCGCGGGGTCTGCCGGGAGGGCCCCTACCTGCAAAACGCCGTCGAACGCGTGCGCGAGCGACGCCCGGCGATCTTCCGTCTGATCGAACAGCAGCCGGGATTGAACGCACGCAACCGTCGCGAACTGACCGACTACATCGAGGAGTTCTACGACACCATCGACGACCCACGCAGGCTGGCCCGTCGCATCACCGAAGCCTGCCGCTATCCGGACTGAAGCCAGTCGAACAGCAACTTGCTGACCCGCGGGTGCACCAGGTAGCCCAGGTCGAAGTGCGGGTGGGAGCGACCGAAGCGCTGCGCCAGGTTGTAGATGCGGAAGTCCTGGATCTGGCTGATCAGTCGACGGTCCAGCATCCGGGCGAAGTCGTCGCGCACCGTCTCGTCGTGGCAGACGAAATCGTCGACCGCGGCCACGTTGAACCAGTGCATCAGGTTGGTCGGATAGCGCTCGGCCGGTGCAGCGGCGGCGCCCTCGAGCCGCGCGCGGATGTCCCGGTCCCCGAGCGGCGAGCCGAGCGTGATCCAGCTGTGCACCCGCGGCACCTGCGGCGCGTGCTGGTCCAGGGGCGCGTGACAGGTCTGCCACAGCACGTCGTAGGCCAGCACGCTGCCCAGGCCGTGCGTGATCAGCATGATGCGCTCACCACGCTCGAGGGCGCGCGTCAGCGGTTCGCGCAGGCGCTCCTGGACCTGCTTCCGGTACGGCGCCGCGGCGTCGAAGTACGCGGCCGAGTCGGGCATCGCCACGACCAGGCTGCGGTGGCTCAGGCGCAGGCTCTCCATCAGCGGGGCGCCGATGTCGAGCAGGAACTGTCGCAGCGGGCGCCGGCCGGGCAGGCGCTCGTAGCTGCGGCGGCGGAACTCCTTGCGGTCGCGGCGCACCGAAAGCTGGCGCAGGGCCTCGCGTCGGTCCTCGAGATCGAGCTCCGGGTCGATGCGCTGGCCGGCGGCTTCCCGACAGGCGTTGCTCAGGTCACCGAAGTAGGCGAGGTCGACCGCTACCGAATCCAGCAGTGCCGCACCACCGGCGTCGCGGTAGTCGCGGTCGAGCCCGGCGCCCAGCGCATCGAGCCACAGCGCCCGCAGCGCCGCGGCATCGGGTTTCCAACCCCGGACGTGAACCAGGACGATGCGGCGCTCCCGCTGTGGCGGGTC
>CAZOUC010000120.1:0-6711 GCA_964582825.1 uncultured Enterobacteriaceae bacterium
CCGATGACGGTCTGAGACGAGGCAATGGTGTGAGTACGGAAACGATCCAGGTCCCGGACATCGGCACCGACGAGCAGGTCGAGGTCATCGAAATATACGTCTCGGCCGGCGACGAGGTCGGCGTTGAAGACGAGCTGCTGGCGCTCGAGTCGGACAAGGCCTCGATGGACGTGCCGAGCCCGAAGGCCGGGCGCATCCGGGAAATCCTGGTAAAGGTCGGTGACCGAGTCGGCACCGGCACGGCGATCGCGCGGATCGAGGCGGCCGGCGAATCCGCAGCGGCGGCGTCGGACGAGCCGGCACCGGACCGGGCCGAGGAGTCCGCCCCGGCGCCCGACGACGAGGCTCCGCAGGCTGAGAAGCCGGACGACACCGCTGACGCGTCCGAGACGGTCGACATCGTCGTGCCTGATCTCGGCACCGACGGCGTGGAGGTCATCGAGCTGTCGGTCGCGGCAGGGGATGCGGTCGAAGAGGGCGACGCGCTGCTGGTGATGGAGAGCGACAAGGCCTCGATGGACCTGCCGGCTCCTGCCTCGGGCGAAATCGTCGAGCTCACGATCAAGGTCGGCGACCCGATCCGCAGTGGTGACCGGATCGGCCTCATGAAGCGCCGGGGTGCCGCGCCGCAGCCGGAAGGCAAGCCAGCGGCGGGCGGCAGCGCGGTCCCGGCGGAGTCCGGGGAGCCAGCCGGCGCGTCATCGCAGGATGCCGAACCCGCCATCCGACCGGCCGAGGCGCCGGCCGACGCCGCCAGCGGCGACATCGCCGCGGGCATCTCGCAACTCGAAAAGCGCCAGCAGGCCCGCCCCGAGACGCCCGCCCTGTGGGCTGGCCGGGGCGAGATCTACGCCGGCCCCGCGGTCCGGGTGCTGGCGAAGGAGCTCGGCGTGGATCTGGGGGCGGTCAGCGGCTCCGGGCCGAAGGGCCGCATCGTCAAGGAAGACGTGCAGCAGCACGTCAAGACACGCCTGGCGGCGCCTGCGGGCTCCGCGGGCGGTGGGGCGATTCCGCCGATACCGGAGGTCGATTTCGCGGCGTTCGGCGAGATCGAGCTGCAGCCGATGAGCGGCATCCAGAAAGCGACCGTCACCAACATGTCGCGTGCCTGGCTGAACGTGCCGCACGTCACCCAGTTCGACGACGCGGACGTGACCGACCTCGAGTCGTTCCGCGCCGGGCTCAAGCCGGAAATGGAGCGACGCGGCGTCAAACTCACACCGCTGCCGTTCCTGCTCAAGGCGGCGGCCATCGCTCTGCGTGAACACCCGAGATTCAACAGCTCCCTGCACGCCGACGGCGAGCACGTGGTCATGAAAAAGTACTTTCACGTCGGGATCGCCGTCGATACGCCGCGCGGCCTGATGGTGCCGGTGATCCGTGACGTGCTCGACAAGACGCTCTGGGACCTGGCTGCCGAGGCGCGTGACCTGGCCGGCAAGGCGCGCGACCGCAAGCTCAAACCGGCCGACATGCAGGGCGGCTGCTTCACGATCTCGAGCCTCGGGCCCATCGGCGGTTCCGGGTTCACGCCGATCGTCAACGCACCGGAAGTGGCGATTCTCGGCGTGTCGCGCCTGGCGGTGAAGCCGGTCTGGACCGGTGAGGCGTTCGAGCCGCGCAAGATGCTGCCGCTCGGCCTGTCCTACGATCACCGGCAGATCAATGGCGCCGATGCCGGCGCCTTCATGACCTTCCTCTGCCAGTTGCTCGGCGACATTCGCCGTTTCGTCCTGTAGCCGCTGACGCGGTTCGGCCGTCCCTGGCCGGGGCCTGCGCTCAGCGCTGCGCCTGCAGCTGGCGGGATTCCAGCCGGTCGCCGTAACGGGCCATGGCCGCCCGTGCCGCGGCCAGGTTGCTTCGTGCTTCCGGGTTGCGGGGCAGGGTCTGGGCCGCGCGGCTGAAGTCGTGCGCGGCTTCGCGGTAGCGGCCGAGCTCGAAGCGCATCACGCCGCGGTTGTTCAGCTCGTCCGAACTGAGACGGCCGGTCTGTACGGCGAGATCGCAGTACCGTTCGGCGTCCAGGTAGGCGCCGGCCTGGTAGTGCGCCGCGCAGCTCAGGCGGTAGGTGGCGTCGCGATCGCTCACACGGGTCAGGCGATCCTCGGCGTCATCGAGCCGCTCCAGGGCCTGGTCCGGCTGTTGCCGCTCGAGTGCGCGCTCGGCCTGCTGCAGCACAGCCGGCCGGTAGTGGTCGAGGGCGTCTGCCCAGCAGTAGTGAGCGGTCGCGGCGCCGAGGGCGATGGTCGCGGCGGCCAGTACGGTTGCGGTCTTGGTCATCATCGTCGTGCTCTCCGGGACGTGAACGGGGTAGTCGTCGAGCAGATTAAGGGGCACAATGATGCATAGCAATTCAAGCAAGTACTATTTGGTATGCAATTATGAATACCTATGACTCCATGCGCGACTGGGCCGACGTGCGCCTGTTCCTGGCCGTACACGAGCACGGCAGCCTGGTCGCCGCCGCCGAGCATCTCGAGCTGACCCAGCCCACGGTCGGCCGTCGCCTGGCAGCGCTCGAGGAGCGCTTCGGCACACCGCTGTTCGTGCGCTCGGGGCGGCGCATGAAGCTGACCGACGCCGGCAACGCGATCCTGGACAGCGCGCGGCGCATGCAGCAGGAGATGTACTCGATCGGCCGCGCTGCCGACGTGCAGGCGCAGGGCCTGTGTGGTCAGGTCACGGTATCGGCAACCGAGGGCACCGGCACCGAGTGGCTGACGCCGTTGCTGCTCGAGTTCCACGCACGCTACCCGGACATTCTCGTCAACATGCAGATCGAGAACCGTAACGTGAACCTGGTGCAGCGCGAGGCCGACGTCGCCCTGCGCCTGGGCCAGCCTACACAGCCGGACCTCATCGCCCGGCGACTGGTTCGGGTCGGTTTTGGCCTGTACGCGGCGAATTCCTACCTGGACGGTCGTCGGCATCCGGTGCGGGACCTGTCGGACCTGGTCCACCACGAGCTCGTCGGTGTCGCGCGCACCCCCGACCGGGTGCTTTCGCCGTTCGAGAAGCCGCTGCCGATTCCGCCGCAGGCGCGCTTCTCATACGTGACCAACAGCCCGGCGGCGCAGATCATCGCCGTGCGCGCGGGCTTCGGAATCGGTGTCGTGTCGCACCGCTGGGCGGCGATGACCCCGGGGCTGGTGCGCCTGCTGCCGGATCTGAGTCTGATGGAGGTCGACATGTGGCTGGTCACGCACGAGGAGCTCCGTTACAGTGCGCGCATCCGCGCGGTGTCGGAGTTCATCGCCGAGCAGGTGCTGAACGACGCGGAGCTGTTCACCCACGGTGTGCCGCCGGTCGAACCCGGCCGTCGCCGCGCCGGCAAGGAGAGACGATGAGCCGACTGATCGCACTGCTGCTGGCCGGAGTGCTCGCTGCCGGCGCATTTGCCGACAGCCCGGTCTGGCGCGTCGAGCGCGACGGGTCCACCTTGTACCTCGGCGGCACGATTCACCTGCTCGGCCCGGACGACTACCCGCTGCCCGAGGTATTCGACGAGGCCTACGAGCGCGCCTCGCACATCGTCTTCGAGACCGATATCCGCGCGGTGCAGTCGCCGCAGCTGCAGCAGCGCATGGCGCAGGCGATGCTCTACCAGGACGGGCGTACCCTGCAGGGCGTGCTCAGCCCGCCGACCTTCGACCGCCTGTCCGAGTTCCTCGCCGGGAGGGGTATGCCGGTCGAGCCGTTTCTGCCGTTTCGCGCCGGCGCGATCTCCCTGACCCTCTCGGTGATGGAACTGCAGCGCCTGGGCATCGCCGGCAGCGGCGTCGACGAGTTCTACACCATGAACGCGGTCCAGGACGGCAAGCGCCTGGGGCAGCTGGAAACCGTCGACGAGCAGCTGGCTTTCCTGCGCGATTTCGGCGAAGGCGACGAGGATGCCATCGTTCTATCGACCCTGAACGACCTCGTTCGCCTCGACGACATCATGGCCGGGATGAAAGCCGCCTGGCGGAGCGGTGATCTCGCGGCGCTCGACGCCGGCATGCTGGCGCCGATGCGCGAGCAGTTTCCGGCCGTCTACCGCAGCCTGATCGTCGACCGCAATGAGGCCTGGCTGGACGATATCGCCGTGATGATCGCGAGCGACGAGATCGAATTCGTGCTGGTCGGTGCCGCGCACCTGGTCGGCAGGGACGGCCTGGTCGCCCGCCTGCGCGAGCAGGGTTACCGGGTCACAGCGCTGTAGACACCGCCGGTCATTGCGAATCCATGCGCGGCATTTATACTCGCGTGTCGCAAACAAAAAACGCCCCACAAGCGACCCGAGATTCTTCCATGCCAGTCGAACCTTCCCCGGCAACCGACGCGCCGGTCGCCGAGCCACCGCACCCGGGCCTGTCGTGGACCGGCGTCGTTGGGCTGATCTACCTGCTGCTGATCGGTGTCGGTGTCATCGGCGACGGTTTCAAGTGGATATCCGGCGGTGCCGAAGGCGCTGCGCAGATCTTTGCTTTCGCCAGCAACCCGCTGTTCGGGGTCATTCTCGGCACCCTGGCGACGGCGCTGGTGCAATCGTCGAGCACCGTCACCTCGGTGATCGTCGGTCTGGTCGCCGGCGGCGTGCCGGTGTCGATCGCGATCCCGATGATCATGGGCGCCAACATGGGCACCACGATCACCAACACCATCGTCAGCCTGGGCAACCTGCGGGAGAAGGGCGCCTTCTCCCTGTCCTTCAAGGCGGCGACGGTGCACGACTTCTTCAACCTGTACAGCATTTTCATCTTCCTGCCGGTCGAGATCCTGTTCAAGCCGCTCGAACGCAGCTCCGGGGTGATCGCCGGCTGGTTCGCCGGCGGCGCGGCGGACGCGTCGATCTCCGACGCCAACCTGCTGGCCATGGCGACCAAGCCGGTGTCGAAGTGGATCGTGCACCAGTTCGAGGCCCTGCCGTCGACGATCGGCGCGCTGCTCGCCATCGCGGTCGGCATCGCGCTGATCATGACCTCGGTGATCTACCTCGGAAAGCTGCTGCGCAGTGCGATGACCGGCCGCGCGCACCAAATCATCGATACCGCGATCGGTCGCGGGCCGGTGACCGGCATTGCGTCCGGAACCGTCGTCACGGTGCTGGTGCAGTCCTCGTCGACGACCACGAGCCTGGTCGTGCCGCTTGCGGGTGCCGGGGTGCTGACGACCCGCCAGGTCTACCCGTTCACACTCGGCGCCAACATCGGCACCTGCATCACCGCGCTGCTGGCGGCCACCGCGATCGCGGGCGAGACCAAGGTGCTGGCGCTGCAGATCGCCCTGTCGCACCTGCTGTACAACGTGTTCGGCGTGCTGCTGTTTGCGGTGGTACCGTGGCTGTGGTCCCTGCCGGTTCGCTCCGCAGAGTGGCTCGGCAACCGGGTCGCCGAGAATCGCGGCTGGGCCGCGGGGTATATCCTGTTCGTATTTTTCGTGGTGCCCGGGGTCGTGTTCGGGACCAACTACCTGTTCTCCTCACCCGACGAGGAAATCCGCTCGGCGCAGGAGAAGAACGGTGAGGTCGAAGAAGCCAAGGAGAAGGTCGAGGAGGTCGATCTCGGCATAGAATGACCGCGGTCCGGCCGCGCGCTGATCCCGGCCCGCAGAGGCCGGCGCGGCGATTGGAACCGGCCGGCAAGGGGGAAGCCGATGTCATCTGTTCACGTCGCCAACGGGCTGATCCACGCCCACCCAGAGCGCAATCCGCATAGTGTCAGCAGCGGTCGTATTCATTGCGCCGCGCAGCGCCCGGCCGTCGTTGTACCGGTACCACGTCACGCCCTGATCTCGCGAATCTGGTACCGGCATTGAACGCGTATACCCGGACCGAAGCGGATTTCAGGAACTCGATGTGCGCCTAGGAATCGATTTCGGAACCAGCTACTCGGCGGCGGCCGCCCTGGCCGACGGCGAGATCCGCCATGTGCGCTTCGGTGATGCCGAACAGCTGCGCTCGGTGGCCTTCGTGCCCCAGGCGGTGCCGACCGTCGAAGAGTTCGAGCGCGGTTTCGACCGCGAGGGCTTCGCCCAGCAGGTCCGGGACGCGGTGCGGGCGCAGGCGATGTCTCTGGCGGAGGGCGACGACGCCACCGAGATCGAAGTCGACTACGACGAGATGTACGCGATCATGTACAAGAACGCGTACCAGGACTGGGCCTTCGAACGACAGGACCTGGTCAGCGTCGACGACCTCGATGGCCTGGTGCTGGGGGACGAGGCGATCCGCGCGTACTGGCAGGCGGGAAACGGGCGTATCCTGGAATCGCCGAAGTCCCGACTCGGCGAGACCCTGCACGGCGAGGCCCGCGACGTCTACGTCGGCGTCGTGGCAGCGATTCTGCGCCGCATCCGCGTGGCGGCCTCCGAGCAGTTCGGGCGCGAGCTGCGCTGCGCGACGATCGGTCGCCCGGTGGTGTTCCGCGGCACGCGGGGAAGCAGCGGCCAGCCCGAGCAACTGCTGCGGGAGGCGGCGCAGCAGGCGGGTCTCGACGAGGTCGACTTCTTCGCCGAGCCGCTGGCCGCCGCGACGCGCATTCACCAGGGGCTCGAGTCGAGGCAGACGGTGCTGGTCGTCGACATCGGCGGCGGCACTTCGGACTTTACAGTGGCGCGTCTCGGGGGCGACGGCGAGCCGGAAGTGCTCGCCACCAGTGGGCTCGGTGGCGGCGGCACCGACGTCGACGTGCAGCTCAAATCGTCGCCACTCACGACCGTCCGATCATCGAT
>CAZOUC010000120.1:6721-6934 GCA_964582825.1 uncultured Enterobacteriaceae bacterium
ACGACTTCTTTGACAACGCGGTTGGTAGCCGATTCGGCAACGGCGTCAGCGGCTGCCCGCCGTCGCGCGTCTACTACGACGCCGCCAACGTGATTCACCCGGAATATCACAAGGAGTTCCTCGAGCGCAGTTTCGACCGCTCCGTTCCCGAGCCGTACCGCTCACGTTTGCTGAAGCTGCAGCGGCCCGGCGCCAGCAACCGCCTCAACCGCG
>CAZOUC010000121.1:0-6887 GCA_964582825.1 uncultured Enterobacteriaceae bacterium
GCAGCATGTTCGAATCGGCGAGGCGGGCGCCGTACAGGGTCTCGAGGGTATCGGTCACCGTGGGGCTGAGCGCGCCGGCCAGCGCCACGCCAGCGGCGAAGCCGAGCCCGGTGCCGACCAGCACGAACAGCGCCAGCTCGAGTATCAGCCCCTGGCGTACGCGGTGCTCGCTGAGGCCCAGCAGGCGCAGACGCGCGATCAGCGGACGGCGCTGCAGCACCGTGAAGTTGACGGCGTTGTAGACGATGAACAGGCCGACGATGAAGGCGAGCAGGCCCATCGCGGTCAGGTTGAGGTGGAAGCTGCGGGTCAGCTGCTCGAGTTCGTCCGGATCGTTCATCGGCACGAGGCGCAGGGAGGGCGGCAGTTCGGCCAGCAGCCACTGCCGCTGCCGGTCGTCGAGTTCGAACAGAGAAATCCAGGACAGGCGGCGACCGGCGCCGAGCAGCTGCTGCGCGGCCCCGATATCGACCAGCAGCCGCGAACCGAGCAGAGGGTCGTCGGCAACGTGATGTACCGGGCCGAAGCGGCGTCCATCGGCGAGGCTCAGGAAGGCGCCGTCTTCGATCTGCAGACGTGCCGCCGCGCGCGCGCCGGCCAGCGCCAGGAACGGTGGTCGCAGGAATTCGCCGAGCTGGATATCGATCGGCTCCTCGGCGCCCGCGTAGGCGGGCAGCGCCAGGGGATCGACCCCGGTCAGGCGAAGCAGGCGACCGTCGCTGCTGCGCAGGCTGCCCTCCAGCACCGGCAGGCTGCGGTCGATGCCGCGCCGGCGCAGGTCCACGTACAGCGTTTCCGGTACGGTGTCGCCGGCGGCGACGGCCTCGATGCGGTAGCGCTCCTGCTGGCCGAAAGCGCTGTCGGCTGCCGCGTAGCTGGCGCGGGCGCGCTCGTTGATGACATGGATGCCGCTCAGCATCAGCACGCCGAGTCCCAGGCCCAGCAGCAGAAACAGGGCCTGTCCGGGCGCGCGCCGGTAGTAGCGCAGCAGCGTGAGCAGGACCAGGCGCAGCTCAGAGTTCATGCAGGCGACCGTGCTGCAGGTGCAGGCGCCGGCGCATCATGGCGGCCATCTCCGCGCTGTGGGTCACCAGAACCAGCGTCGTACCGGTCTCGGTGACCAGTTCGCGCAGCAGCGCCATCACCCGCGCGCTGTTGCTCTCGTCGAGGTTCCCGGTCGGCTCGTCGGCGAGCAGCAGCGGCGGCCGGTGGACCAGGGCACGGGCCACGGCGACGCGTTGCTGCTGCCCGCCGGAAAGCTGGTCCGGGTAGCGCCCCAGCAGGTCCTGCAAGCCAAGGCGCTCGCACAGCTCGCGGCACCAGGCCTCGTCGCGGCGCTCGAGCAAGCGCAGGGGAAAGCGCAGGTTCTGCTCGACGGTGAGTGGCGAGACGAGGTTGAACTGCTGGAACACCATGCCGAGCTGCCGGCGCCGGTACGCGCTCAGCGCGGCGTCGTCGAGCCCGGTGATATCGGTGCCGGCGATCTCGATGGTGCCCGCATCGGGGCTGTCGAAACCCGCCAACAGGTGCAGCAGCGTCGTCTTGCCGCAGCCGCTGTCGCCGACCAGCGCGACCGTGTCGCCGGCCGCAACGTCGAGCCTGACGTCGTCGAGCACGTTGACGGTCTCGCCGGCATTGCTGTAGCTCTTGCGGACGCCCCGCAGGCGGATCATCCGCGACTCCGCTGGCGGCACGCGGCGAGGCGCTGGTATCGTACCGCCGCTCGTGTTCCGGTCAGGAGTGCCGCCACGTGTTCGACATCCGCGCCGCGCGAGCGGACGACGTTGCGCAGATTCTCGACTTCATCCGCCAGCTGGCCGACTTCGAGCGTGCCCCGGAACAGGTGCTCGCCACCGAGGAGCTGCTGGCCGAGTCGCTGTTCGGGCCGCAGGCCGTCAGTCGCGCGCTGGTCTGCGAGCGGCATGAGCGGCCGATCGGCTTCGCGGTGTATTTCTACAACTACTCGACCTGGCTGGGACGCAAGGGGCTCTACCTCGAGGACCTGTTCATCGAACCGTCGTCCCGGCGCGCCGGAGCCGGTACCGCCCTGTTGCGCCACCTCGCCCGGCTGGCCGTCGCCGAGGGCTGCGGTCGATTCGAGTGGAGCGTGCTCGACTGGAACGAAGCCGCGATCCGCTTCTACGAGGCGCTCGGCGCACAGGCGCAGGCCGAGTGGATCACCTATCGCCTCAGCGGCGCCGCACTGCGCAGGCTGGCCGACGCAAGCTGACACGCCGTCACTGATCCGCCAGCAGGTCGTCCACGACGGACTCGAAGGCGTCCACGCGTGGCGCCATGGCCGAGATCGTCTCACGCCAGAACGCCGTGCTGGTCATGTCCACGTCGAGGTGCTTGCGCGCCAGGTCCTCGGCCGTCATGCGGCCGGTGTCGCGCAGCAGGGCGACGTAGCGCGGATAGAACTCGTCGGCCCAGTCGGCCTTGCGCTGGTACACGCCGAGGCTGAACAGGTAGCCGAACAGGTACGGGAAGTTGTAGAACGACAGGCCGGAAATGAAGAAATGCAGCTTGCTGCACCAGTACAGCGGATCCGGTTCGCTCATCGTGTCGCCGTACCACTGCGTCCATGCCTCGCTCATCATCTCGTTGAGTTCCGCCGGACGCAGCGGCCGCTCGGCGCGGCGCTCGTAGAACGCATGCTCGAATGCGAAGCGGGTCGGGATGTTCACCAGGAATGAGAGCATCGCGCCGACTTCCTCCCACATGATCTGGAAGCGTTCCGCGCGGCTGTCGGCAGCGGCGAGCATGGCGTCACGTACCGTGGTTTCGCCGAAGGTGCTGGCCGTTTCCGCCAGCGACATGCCGTACCAGCGCTGGCTTTCCGGCAGGTCGCGCATGACCCAGTTGTGCAGGGCGTGGCCGAGTTCGTGGGCCAGGGTGATCTGGTCTGAATCGGAGCCCGTGTACGTCATGTACACGCGCGGCGTGTTCGACTTGGGGAAGCGCGTGCAGTAGGCGCCCGGCCGTTTGCGGTCCGTGACCGTGCCTTCCACCCAGCGCCGCTCGCCCATCATGCGTACGAAGTCGCCCATCTCCGGCGCGACTTCTCCATACGCGCGGGCAATCCGCGCCATGGCCTCGTCGAAGGGCGTCGCCGGGGTCGGGCCGGCGAAGCGTGGCGCCGGTGCGCGCAGGTCCCAGGGGCCGAGGGCGTCGCGTCCGGTCGCACGCGCCTTGGCACGGGCGACGCGGTGCACCAGCGGTCTCGCCTCGGCGGCAGCATCGATCAGCGCATCCAGAGTCGCCCGCTCGATCTTGTTCATGTGCAGCGGCGCGTCGAGAAAGTGCACCGGCGTCGTCGACGAGCGGCGGCGTACCAGTTCCAGGCGCCAGCCGGCAATGGCATTGATGGCGGCGGCGCAGGATTCGCTGTGTTCCTGCCAGGCCGCGTTGCCCGCCTGCCAGGCCGCGCGGCGCAGGCTCTCGTCGCCCTGCTGCATCAGGCCGGCGGCCTGCGCGAGCCCCATCCCCCGGGCCGTGCCGCCGTGCTCGACCGTACAGCGCAGGGTGCCCGACAACTGGGTGTACAGGCGCCCCCAGGCATGGATGCCGTCCTGCGCCAGCGCGCCGACCAGCTGTTCCTGCTCGAGGTCGAGCAGTTCGTGGCGCCGGCGGCGCCGGTGGCGGACCTGGAATTCTGTTGGCGCGGTATCCGCATCGTCGAGGTAGGCGGCGACGAAGTCCTCGCTGGCGCGGTCGAGAAGCTGCGTATGCACTTCGAGTAGCTGCCCCTGCCGCTGCTCAATGTTGATCAGGCTGCCCTGCAGGCGCTGCGCCGCTTCGTCGCCCGAGTCCACGCTGAGCAGGCAGTTGGCGTAGGTGCCCACGTTGCGGAGCAGGCGCGCAGCGAGTTCTGCCAGGCGAAACACCTGCCTGGCGGCGTCAACGAGGGGCTGGGCAGCCGGCATGGCCAGCTCGCCGGCGCCGGGCAGGGCGGTCTCCAGGGTTGAGTTGAGCGTGTCGATTTCATCCAGGGCCTGAGCCGCCGCCGCGAGGTCGGCATCCAGTTGCGGCGCGTCGATCGCCGGGTACTCGTCCGTCAGGTTCCAGGCCGGGCCGGCCACCTTCGACTCTGCTTGCTCCTGCATCGGCTTTGATTCCTCTCGTTCGCGCTCGGTTTGTCGGCGACGCACGCCGCGCCTGCGGCGTGTCCCGTTCGCATTGTACGCAGGCTTGGCGTATGTTGATCGCGCTTCTGACCGGGAGTCCGTTTATGGCATCGATCCAAGCCAGTCGGCCGCGGGGATTCGACGAATTCATGCAGCGCGCCAGCCGCCTGCTGTCCGAGCAGAGCATCGCCAGCGGCCTGGCCTTCGCGCCGCAGGCCGATGACGTGATCGTGTCGCCTTTCGCGAAGTGCGGCACGACCTGGATCCAGCAGATCGTGCACAGCCTGCGCAGCCGGGGCGACCTCGATTTCGACGACATTTCGCGCGTCGTGCCGTGGATCGAGACGGCGCTGGACCTCGGGCTCGATCTGGACGCGCCGCAGCGGTTCCGGCCGCGGGCGTTCAAAAGCCACCTGTCCTGGGACAAGGTGCCGAAGGGGGCGCGCTACATCGTGGCGCTGCGCGATCCCCGCGACGCGCTGGTGTCGATGTTCCGCTTCATGGAAGGGTGGCACTTCGAGCCCGGGACGATCGCGATCGACGAGTACGCCGAGCGTCGCTTCATGGACCTGTCGACCGGGCGCCACTTCTGGGGACACCTGCTGTCCTGGTGGACGCAGCGAGACAACCCGTCGGTACTGCTGCTGAGTTACGAGACGATGCGGGCCGGGCCCGAGGCCGCAATCCAGCGCATCGCCGCATTCATCGATATCGATCTCGATGACGAGTTGCTGGCGCTCACCCTCCGACAGTCTTCGTTGCAGTTCATGCTGGCCAACAGACACCGCTACGACGACCTGCTGATGCGACGACACAGCGAAAAGGTCTGCGGACTGCCTCCGGACAGCGATTCTGCAAAGGTGCGGCGCGGTGAAGTCGGGTCGCACCGCGAGGAACTCAGCGATGAAGTCGTCGCGCGGCTCGATGCAATCTGGCGCGAACAGGTCGAACCGGTGACAGGGCATCCCGATTACGAGGCACTGCGAGCCGAACTGGGGCGCTGATCTCATGACCTGGCGCAAGCGGCAGGCGGATTTCGCCGGAGCGCGGCGCCTGGCCCCTTGCGACCGCGCTATGATCGCCGGTCATGCATCCTGCCTTCCGAAAAGTCCTTCGCCTGCTGCAGTGCGTTCTGTTGTGCGTGCTCTCCGCCGCAGGGTCCGCTGCGTTCGCCGAAGAGCAGCGATTCGTCAGCGAGCGCGTGTACGCCTTTGGCGACGTGCACGGCGCCTACGACGCGATGGTCGGGCTGTTGCGCGCACTCGACGTGGTCGACGAGGACCTGAACTGGCAGGCCGGTGACAGCCACCTGGTCAGTCTCGGTGACCTGCTCGACCGGGGTCCCGATTCACGCCAGGCCATGGACCTGCTGATCCGCCTGCAGCAGCAGGCCCGCGCGGCCGGGGGGCGCGTCCACGTCCTGCTCGGCAACCACGAACTGATGAACCTGACCGGCGACCTGCGCTACGTTTCGGCCGGCGAGTACGCCGCCTTCGCGACCGACGCGCCGGGTGCCGCGGTCGACGGGCGGCCGGCCGGTTTCGCGGCGCGCCAGGCGTCGTTCGCGCCGGACGGGTATTACGGCCGCTGGCTGCTCCAGCAACCGGTGGCGCTGATCATCAACGACACCGCTTTCGTACACGGCGGCCTGCCGCCGCTGGCGGCGACGATGACGCCGGAACAGCTGCAGGACGCGGTGCGCGGCAAGCTTCTCGAACTGCTGACGCTCCGTGAACGACTGGAAAGCCTCGGGCTGATAGGCGCGAACCGGGACGTCCTCGACAGCGCCGACAGGCTGCAGCGCCGCCTCGACGAATCCACGGACGAGGCGCAAGCGACGCCGCTGCCGCCGGAGTGGCGTAGCGAGGTGGAGCGCTTCATTGCGCTGGCCCGCGATCCCCAGTTCGCCCATGACGGGGTGATGTGGTACCGCGGTACGGCCCGCTGTCACGCTCTGCTCGAGGAGCCGGTTCTCGCTGCGGCCCTGGGCCACTGGGGTGTCAGGCGGGTCGTGGTCGGTCACTCGCCGACGAGCGATCACCGGGTGCAGCAGCGGTTCGATGGTCGCGCGATTCTCGCCGACACCGGCATGCTTCACGAGTACTATGGGGGCCAGGCCAGCGGTCTCGTGCTCGCCGGGAACGGTGTCGAGGTGCTGTACCCGGCGACGGGCGAGCGTGCCGCGGCGCCGGATCCGGCTTCCTGGCTCGAATTCGCCGGCCTGGACCTCGATGCGGTGCAGAACCTGCTGGAGCACGGCGAGCTGGCTGCGGACCCGGTCGGGCCGCTCGGCGACCAGGTCGCCCGCGTCGTGGTGTCGGAAGGTGGACGATCGGTCCACGCCCTGTTCTCGGCCGCGGGCCGGGCCGAGCGCCGTAACGCGCAGGCCGCGCTGGCGGTCGACCGCCTGCTCGGCTTCGAACTCGTCGCCCCGCTGGCGATCCGCGAGTACGCCAGCGAAAAGGGGGTCCTGAGCGCGGTCTGGCCCCAGGTCTACACGGAGGCCGAGCGCCAGAGCAACGGCTGGCCAGGTCCCCAGAACTGGTGCGGCGAAGGCAGCCTGTTCGATCTGCTGTACCTGTTCGACGGCCTGATCCAGAATCGTGGCAGGCACCTCGGCACCATGATCTACGAGCATCGCGGTCACGGGTTCCTGTCGGTCGGCCACGGCAGGGCTTTCGGCAAGAGCAGCGCGCTGCCCGAGTACCTCGACGCCGCCCCGCGGCGCTTGCCCGCTGCGGCGGCGGCGCGGCTCGAGGC
>CAZOUC010000122.1:0-6869 GCA_964582825.1 uncultured Enterobacteriaceae bacterium
GGCCGGGATGCTCCTGGGCATAAACCAGGCTGAGCGTGCTGCCCCAGGAACCGCCGAACAGCAGCCAGCGATCGATGCCTAGCGCCTCGCGAATCCGCTCCATGTCGGCGACCAGGGCCATCGTGTCGTTGCCTTCGAGCTCGGCGTGCGGCGTCGAACGGCCGGCGCCGCGCTGGTCGTACAGGATGATGCGGTACTGCTCGGGATCGAACAGGCAGCGATTTCGAGGCTCGACGCCGCTGCCGGGACCACCGTGGACGTACAGCACGGGAATCCCGTTCGGGTTGCCGCTTTCTTCGACGTAGAGCTCGTGGGGCGGATCGACGGCGATGCGGTGCTCCGCGTATGGGCGGATGTCCGGGTACAGTGGCTGCATGGAGACCTCGGCTGCGCTCACGGCAGGATTGTAACACCGCACCCGGCCGCGACTACTCCTTGCTGCGCGCCGCGCGGCGCCGGTCCGATTCCTTCAGAAGCTTCTTGCGCAGGCGGATGCTCTCGGGCTTCACATCAACCAGTTCGTCCTCGTCGATGAACTCCATCGCCTGCTCGAGACTCAGGCGGATCGGCGGCGTCAGCAGGATGTTCTCGTCGCTGCCGGCGGCGCGGATGTTGGTCAGCTGCTTGGCCTTGGTCGGATTCACCGGCAGGTCGTTGTCGCGACTGTGAATGCCGATGATCTGCCCTTCGTAGACCTGCACGTTGGGTTCGATGAACAGGCGGCCGCGGTCCTGCAGGTTGTACAGGGCGTAGGCCAGCACCTTGCCGGGCGTCATCGACACCAGCACACCGTTGCGGCGGCCGCTGGGCATGCCGTGACGCAGCGGCCCGTAGTGATCGAACACGTGCGTGAGGATGCCGGTACCCGAGGTCAGGGTCATGAACAGGGAGCGGAAGCCGATCAGGCCACGGGAGGGCACCAGGTACTCGATACGCAGGCGGCCCTTGCCGTCGGGCACCATGTCGCGCAGTTCGGCCCGGCGCGTGCCGAGCTCTTCCATTACCGGTCCCTGGTGCTGCTCCTCGCAGTCGATCAGCAGCATCTCGTAGGGCTCCTGCTGCTCGCCGTCGACCTCGCGCAGGATCACCTCGGGACGCGATACGCCCATTTCGTAACCCTCGCGGCGCATCTTCTCGATCAGCACCGCGAGATGCAGCTCGCCGCGACCGGAGACGATGAAGCGATCGGGCGACGCGCCGGGCCGCACGCGCAGCGCGACGTCGTGCAGGAGTTCCTCTTCCAGGCGGTCCTTGAGCTTGCGGCTGGTGACGTGCGCGCCCTCCTGGCCGGCGAACGGCGAGTCGTTGACCTGCACGGTCACGCTGACCGTGGGTTCGTCGACGGCCAGCGGCGGCAGCGCTTCGGGCGCGTCCGGCGCGCAGAGCGTGTCGGAAGGCTGCAGGGCGTCGATGCCGCTGATACTGACGATATCGCCGGCACTGGCCGCCTCGACGTCGTGACGCTCCATGCCGAGCTGCTTCATGACCTGCAGCACGCGGCCGTTGCGGCGGGCGCCACTGCGGTCGATGACCGTGACGGGGGTATTCGGACGCAGGCTGCCGCGATGGATGCGGCCGATGCCGATGACGCCGACGTAGCTGTTGTAGTCCAGGGTACAGACCTGCAGCTGCAACGGTCCGTCCCGGTCGACCCGCGGCGGCGGCACCTTGTCGAGCACCATGTCGAGCAGCGGTGCCAGGCTGTCGTCGAGGGCCTCGGGCTCGAGGCCGGCCCGGCCGGCCAGCGCGGAGGCGTACACGACCGGAAAGTCGAGTTGCTCGTCGTTGGCACCCAGGCGATCGAACAGGTCGAACACCCGGTCGAGAACCCAGTACGGCCGCGCGCCGTCGCGATCGATCTTGTTGATCACGACAATGGGATTCAGACCGGCTTCGAATGCCTTGCGGGTGACGAAGCGCGTCTGCGGCATCGGGCCGTCGACCGCGTCGACCAGCAGCAGCACCGAGTCGACCATCGACAGCACCCGCTCGACCTCGCCGCCGAAGTCGGCGTGGCCGGGTGTGTCGACGATATTGATGCGCACGTCACGGTACTCGACGCTGGTGTTCTTGGCCAGGATGGTGATGCCCCGCTCGCGCTCCTGGTCGTTGGAGTCCATCAGGCGGTCCTTGCCGCTGTCGCGGCGTGCCAGCGCACCGCACTGCTGGAACAGACGGTCGACCAGCGTCGTCTTGCCGTGGTCGACGTGGGCGATGATGGCGATGTTGCGGATTTCACCCTGCCAGGGTTTGGAGATGTCGGTCATCAGAGTCCTGCTATGCGGCTGAGGGTCCAGTAGGCAGCAAGGCTGCCGATGAGGTAGGTCAGGGCCGTGGCGGCGCGCTCACGGCCGTACGCGGCGACGTGCTGCCGCAACAACTGCACCGGCACCAGTACGGCGGCGATGAACAGCAGCTGGCCGATCTCGACGCCGATATTGAAGAACAGCAGCGCCAGCGGAATCGCCTGCCCGGGAAGGCCGAGCTCGTCGAGCGCGCCGGCGAAGCCGAGGCCGTGCAACAGGCCGAACAGGAAGGCCACCAGCCAGGGACGCCGCGCCGCCAGGCCCGGTCGCCCCTGGCGGCGGTGCACGATCTCGGTGGCCAGGAACAGGATGCTCAGCGCGATCGTCGCTTCGACCGGCCCGGGCGGGACGTGAATCCAGCCCAGGGTGGCGGCCGCCAGCGTCAGGCTGTGCGCCGCGGTGAAGGCCGTGATCGTCGCGACCAGAGCCCGCCAGCCGTGCACGATCAGCAGCAGCGCGAGGACGAACAGCAGGTGGTCGAGGCCGAGCATGATGTGCTCGATGCCGAGCAAGGTATAGGTGCGCACCACGTCGAGGGACGTCGGCGCCTGCGGCACGGTGAAGCGGGCCTGGCCCGGTGTCAGGCGCGCGCTCACGCTGGCGCCGTCGAGCGTTTCGATACGCAGCAGGGCGTCGGAGAGGGTCATGTCGAGTCCCTCGATCGCCAGTTCGGCGCCGGCGAGTCCGCCAGGACAGCGCAGCTGCCTGCGCTCGATCAGCGCCCCGCGGTCGTCGTCACGGCGGGGCAGCCCGACGTCCTCGCAGCGCGACGGAAGTACCGGACGCAGCGACAGACCGGCGTCGCCTCGCGTCGGCACCTTCCACAGCAGCTCGTACCGGTCCGTCGCCCGCTCCTGCAGGGTCAGCAGGGCCGGCCGCACCTCGTGTGCGGTCGACGGCAGCGGGCACAGCAGGACCAGCAGCAGAAGCAGAGGCCGGGTCACGAGGCCGACTCCGGCGTCTCGACGACGATGCGGTAACGGGACCTGAGCTCCTGGTACATCGCCTCGTTGGCCGCTTCGCGCTGCTCGCGCAGGTAATCCCGCAGCACCACGTCGCGCACCGCGTCGAGCGGCGGCAAACGGCCGCTGTCACGCCGCAGCACGTACACCAGGTGCAGGCCGAAGGTGGACTCGATGGGCCCGGACCAGCGCCCGTCCGGCTGCTCGGCGAGCCGGTCGGCGAAACCGGGACCGAACTGGCGGTCGATACGGTCGGGCGTGGTGGCGCTGAGTTCGAAGGGCAGCAGCGTGGCATCACCGAGGCCGCGCCCGGTCGCCGCCGGCGACCCGCCGGCCGCGCGCAGCGCCAGCAGTGCCTGCTCGGCGTCGTCGGCCGCCGCGGTGCCGGGACGGTCCGGGCTGAAGTACAGCTGCACGAAGTGAAAGCGCTCCGGCTGGCGATAGGCGTCGCGGCGCGCCTCGTACCAGGCGGCCAGTTCAGCCGGCGTCGGATCGACCGGCTGCACCAGGTCCTCGAACAGGAACTCGAGCTTCTGCGCCAGGCGCCGGCGCACGATCGTGTCGTCCCGCTCGAGGCCCAGCGCCAGCGCTTCGCGATACAGGATCTCCTCGCGAATGTGGCCATCGACCAGGCCCTGCATCTCCGCAGGCGTCGGCGGACGCAGCCACTTGCGCTCCCACAGCGCCGCCAGGCGCTGCTGCGTCGCGGCGTCGACCCGCAGTTGGCGCGGCGTCAGCTCGTCGGTGCCCTCGCGTCCGGCGTCCACGGCGAACAGGACCGCGCCCAGCAGCAGGAAGTGCAGCAGTGGATCCTTGAGCAGGCGACGCAACGCGGCCTCCGGGCGACGGTGAAACGGGTGGCGCGCCACTATACTGGATGCCCGACGGCGCGAGGTAGCCTGCAGCGGGCGAAATCCTGCACGCTGCGTGCGACAATGGCGCCCGCCTCGAATAACAGCCGCAAAGGAGGGCAGCCGTGATTGCCAAGACCGACGGCGTTTCCCGCGACAGCTGGTCCGGACGCTTCGCCTTCATCTTCGCTGCCACCGGCTCCGCGGTCGGTATCGGCAATATCTGGAAATTTCCGTACGTCGCCGGCGAAAACGGCGGGGGCGCGTTCGTCCTCGTCTACCTGGCGGCCGTATTCGTGATGGGCATCCCGCTGATGGTCGGGGAAATCCTCGTCGGCCGCCGGGGCCGCTCGAGCCCGAGCGACAGCTTCCGGATTCTCGCCGGCAAGGAGAACGCGAGTCACCACTGGCAGTTCGCCGGCACCCTCGGCATCGTGGCCTCCTTCATCATCCTGACCTTCTACAGCGTCATCGGTGGCTGGTCGATCGCCTACCTCGTCAAGGCCCTGATGAACGGCTTCGCCGGCGCCGATGGCGACAGCTCGGCGGCGAGTTTCGGCGCCTTCCTCGCCAATCCCTGGCTGTTGATTTTCTGGCACACCCTGTTCATGGGCTTCATTGCCTTCATCGTGTCGCGCGGCATCAGCCACGGTATCGAGCGCGCCGTGAGCGTGCTGCTGCCGGGCATGTTCCTGCTGCTGCTGGGGCTGTTCGGCTACGCGGCGACCACGCCTGCATTCACGGACGCGCTGCGCTTCATGTTCTCGCCCGATTTTTCCAAGCTGTCGGCCGGCGTGGTGCTGATCGCCCTCGGACAGGCGTTCTTCACCTTGAGCCTGGGCATGTCGGTGATGGTCGCCTACGGCTCGTTCCTGCCCCGCAACGTCAAGATTCCGAGCGCGGCGCTGATCGTGTCCATCTGCGACACCCTGGCCGCCGTGCTCGCCGGCGTGGTGGTGTTCTCGATCGTGTTCAGCAACGGCCTGCCGCCGGGATCGGGGCCCGGGCTGATCTTCCAGACCATGCCCATCGCCTTCGGCAACGTGACGGGCGGCTACGTGATCGGCGTGGTGTTTTTCTTCCTGCTGCTGTTCGCCGCCTGGTCTTCGGCGATTTCCCTGCTCGAACCGATCGTCGAGCGGCTCGAGAGCCGCAACGGCCTGTCGCGCCCGCGCGGCGTGGCCGTCGCCGCCAGCGCCGCCTGGCTGATCGGCTGCGCCGCGGCGCTGTCGTTCAACGTGCTCGCGGACTTCAAGCCGATCGCAGGCAAGACGATCTTCGACATCCTCGACTACGTCAGCTCCAACATCCTGCTGCCGCTGACGGGCATCCTCGTGGCGGTGTTCTGCGGCTGGGTGCTGTCGACCCGCGCGGCCCGCGACGAACTCGACATGCGCGAAGGACCGCTGTTCTGGGGCTGGCGGATACTGGTGCGCTTCGTCGTGCCGGTACTCGTGGTGTTCGTCTTCGTCGGCCTGCTACTCGGCATCGGCTGAACGCAGCACGCCGTCCGCGCCCAGCAGCAGGCTGTGGCGCGCGGTGCCCTCGCGCAGAACGAGTCGCACGCCGCCTGCGACGTCCTGCTCCGCCTCCCAGACCACCGCGCCCAGTGACTGCAGCCGGGGTTCGGTCGCCATGGCCGCCAGGTGAAAGTCCTTGCGGATCAGCCTGAGCAGGTCCGCGCAGGACGCCTGCTGCTGGATGTCGAACTCCCAGGGCTCGCCGGCACCGTCGGCGCACCAGGTACGGGCGTAGGCGGCAATCACCCCCGCGACGTCGTCCGCGGCGCCGTGCGCGCGCGCCAGTTCGGCCATCTTGGTGACGCGCAGGCCGCTCAGGCGCATGCGCTGGTTGACGTTGGCTTCCATCTTGTCGACGAAGATCGTCGGCCGCGTGCGCGCCATCACCAGGCGGGAGCCGTGGCTCAGGTCCAGGATGGCCTGGACGTCCTGCTCCAGGGCGCCGAACAGACCCAGGTCGTAAAGGTCGCTGAACCCCGCGGCGCCGGCGGCGCAACGGCGCTCGAGCTCTGCAGTGGCCGCATCGAGCCGGCGCAGCGCGGCATCGTAGTCGAACTCGAGGGCCGGGTAGCCTTCGGCCTCGATCGACCGGGCGCGTTCGATGACGTCGCGCTGGGCATCGAGAAAGGTCGCCGCCGCGCGGGGAGAGTCCGGGTCGTACATGCGTTCGTCGCGACCGATCGTGAATGCCGACTCCACTTTCGGGTCATAGCCGCGGTCGATCCGGTTCTGCAGGACCCGGTACGGCAGGTAGTGCGCCCACAGGGTATCGAGCCACTCGTCGACCACCGCCTCCGCCTCGGCGGGCCGCGCCAGGACCCGGTCGCGGATATGGCGGAAGCGCTCGAAACGCGGCCGGTTCGGCACGCCGCGGCCGCCGTCGAGCGTCGCGAAGCGGTCCAGGAAACCGTCGAACCAGTCCTGCAGCCAGGTGGTGCAGGGCGCGGGCAGTTCGGCTCCCTCCACGTGGCGCTTTGCCTGGCCATAGGTGTACAGCACCATCAGCAGGCCGTAGCCGCCGTAGTCGCGGAAGGTGCCCTGCGGATCACGCTCGGTGAACAGGTCGATGTTGCTGCCCAGATCGGTGTAGTAGCCGTTCGACATCACGTTGTCGAGATTGACGGCGATGTGCACGGCGCTGATCTCGTGGCCGAGGATCTCCGCGTTGTTCCAGCCGAGCAGGTAGGCGGCGCGCGCAGGCGTCGGGTCGTGGGCATCGGTACCGAGCAG
>CAZOUC010000123.1:0-6810 GCA_964582825.1 uncultured Enterobacteriaceae bacterium
GACCTTCGTGATCCTGTGGCTGATGCGCTGGAGCGCCAAGCTGAACCTGTTCCTCGGCATGCCGGGCATCAACGTCGACTGGTTTCCGCCACACCTGCGTTACCTCAGCAGCTACATCCGCCAGCGGTCCATGAACTGGCTGTTTCCGCTGTCGATCAGCGCCGGTACCGCGACCGCCGCGTTTCTGTGGGAAGCGGCGACCGTCGCCGAGTTGCCGGCGCAGCGCGCCGGCAGCGTGCTGCTGTGCGGCCTGCTGAGCCTGGCCATGCTCGAGCACTGGTTCATGGTGCTGCCGATCCGCGACTCGGCCCTCTGGGACTGGGCCATGCGCGCCGGAGCACGGGTGTCCCGACGCCGGGCCGCGCTGGCCGAGCGACGCCTGGCCGTGCGCCAGTCCGGGTGATTGCGGCCCGAGCGTCATAAGGCAAGCTTATGATCGGAGATATCCTTAGTAGCCAATTCGAATAATTGCTCTCATTCGGTGCGGAAATTCCCTTGACCGCCATCAAGGATATGCGCGGGTGCGTGCGGTAGCGTATGGCCCGTGCGAGAGCTTTTCGGCCTTGAGTACAGACTGCCTGGCAAACAGTTTCAGCCTGAAGGTCCACCAGCCACCGCTTGTGAATGCAACGGCTTCGGGGGAACACGCCATGTCCACAGGCAAGGACAACGATAGGGCCAGGGAACACGCTGACGGCGCGCCTTCCACGCGCCTGAGCATGCACGTCGATCGCAAGATCGGCGAAGCGGAGTACCTGTCCACGCTACGCGACAGCGCACAGGCGGTGCACCGACCATCGCTGTACCTGCACGTGCCGTTCTGTGCATCGCGCTGCCTGAACTGCGAGAAGAACACCAACATCGCTCACGATGCGAGCGTGGTCGAGCACTATCTCGACGGCCTCGATCGTGAAATGGACCTGGTTTGCCACCAGGTCGGCGCCTCGCTGCCGCTCGAGCAGCTGTTCATCGGCGGTGGCTCACCGAATTATCTCAGCGACGCGCAACTCATCCGGCTGATGTCGATCGTCGAACGCTACTTCCACGTCGACGAGAACACCGAGACCTCGCTGCAGGCCAACCCGAAGCACACGTCGCTGTCGCAGCTCGAGCTGCTACGCGGCCTGGGATTCAAGCACGTACGCTTCGACGTTCGTGAGGTCGATGCCAACGTTCAGCTGCTGATCGGCCGCAGCCAGTCCCTGGCCATGCTCGAGGACGTCTTCGACAACTCGCGCTCGGCAGGATTCGACAATGTCAGCGTGGACCTGGTCTACGGCCTGCCGCGCCAGTCCGAGGAGACGATGGCCCGCAGCGTGGCGGACCTCGCCCGACTCGGGCCGGATCGCGTCGACTGCGTGGCGTTCAACCGGCGTGCCCGCGTGTTCCGGCACCAGCGCGGCATCGACGTTGCCGACATGCCGTCGCTGGCGGACAAACTGTCGCTGTTCAACAGCATCGTCGACGGTTTCGAGGACGCCGGATACACCTGGGTCGGCCTGGACTGTTTCGCGCGCAATGGCGATCCGCTGGTACAGGCCCAGAACGACGGCAGGTTGTCGCGCAGCTGGCTCGGCTACTCCGACCACCGCAGTGAGCAGCTGATCGGCTTCGGCACCCACGCCGTCAGCGAGCTGGCCGGCCTCAACACCCAGAATCACTTCGAACTCGCCGACTGGCACGGGGCTCTGGACTCGGGTCATCTGCCGATACGTGGCGGAATCCGCCTCAGCGCGGCACAGCAGACCCGGCGCGACTTGTTGCGTGAACTGATGTGCAACCTCAGCGTCAACGGCGCCGACGTCGTGCTCGAGGGCAGCAACGGCGAGTTTCATCGCTTCGTGAACGACGGTTCGATGGCCGTACGCGGCAACCGCCTGTCGATCACCGAGCAGGGCCGCATCGCCCTGCATCACCTGTGGAGCGATTCCTCGTCGCGCCTGCGCTGGGCGATCGGCGTCTAGCCGCCGCAATCCCGGATCGCGATACCGCTCAGTGGGCAGCTTTGACAGGCCCTGGCGCCGCCTGTGGCCTTACAGGTGCAGCGTGTCCGGCACGGCCCACATCTCGAACGTGGCGACGTCCCGGTAGCCCATCCGTCGATACAGCTCGCGGGCCATGGGTGTCGAGTGCAGCACGGTGCGCTCGGCGCCGGCCGCCCGGGCGTTACGCAGAGCGGTTGCACAAAGGTGTGTGGCGAGCCCTCGCCCTCGGCCTGCTTCGGTGGTCGCGACGCCATAGATTCCGGCTACACCGTTCTCAACATGGACAACCGCTTTCGAGGCCGGCTTGCCGTCGAGCAGGGCCCACGCCTTGTCGGCGCCGAACCGGCTGCTTCGGAGATACGGCGACGAGTCCTCGAGGAGCCCGTAGCGCCAGGACACGAGATCCAGCCACAGGTGCTCGCTGTCCTCGGTGAACGCCACGACCTCGATGTCGTCGCGCTGAGGCGCCTGTTCGATGTCGTTGAGGTCCGCCGCCATGCCGAAGATCTCCTCGGCGCAGATCAGGCCGAGCTCGGCAAGCGCGCCCCGGATGTCCGGCGTGGACGTCGGATGCACCAGCCACACCGGGGTGACCTGGCGCTCGAGCATGGGTGCGAGCAGCTCCCGGGCCTGCTCAGCCAGAGGACGATCTTCCTCATCGTAAAAGCGCAACACCGCGTTGTACGGCGGCTTTGGCACGGGTGCCTCGGTGACCAGTCGCGTGGGCGTGTCGATCAGCCGGCCGCCGGTACCCAGTCCCATGATCGAGAACATGCTCCAGGCATTGAGCTCGAGGTCGCGGATATCCCGGTCGTGCATTCAGCTGTCCTGTCGCGATCTTTATCGGGGACGCAGCGCCTGACCGTGCCCGTCTGCCGACGTCGCAGGGAGACCGGACTCCGGGGTGGCCGCTTCGCCAGCGAGCAAAGCCTTCATCGCCGGCGAACTCGTCGACTCGCCGGCGAGGATCTCGCTGAGGAGCTGGCGGAAATCGGCGGGCAGCGTCTCACCGCCCAGTTCGAGGAAGTAGCGCGTCCCCGGCTGATTCAAGGTGCTTTTCAGCCCGGTCAGACGCGCCTGCCACATCGACTCCGGCATCAGGCCCTCCTGATGAAGATGAAAGGCGACCGCCTCACGCCTGAGAAACATGTTGATGGTGGCCATGAAGCGTTGGCGCTCCGTCAGCCCGAGCGCTTCCGGATTCACCATGCCGCGCCAGAACAGCGCGCCGAGCGTTTCGTCCTGCGCGAGCAGCTCGCTGAACCGCGCAGAGTTTTCAGCGGCCGTCTGGACGGCCGTTACACGCTGCGCATTCGTCGACTGGCGGACCTGCACCGCAAGGTAGAGCAGGGTCGCGATCACCGCGACCGCGCCGGCGACTTCACCGATGGCGCCGAGGGCTTCGCAGTTCATCGTGGTTCCCGGTAGTTCGAATGTCGGTCACGTGCCGCGCAGCTTTCCCGCGTTACGGGATCTGGTTGCCCGTCGGCCTCGCATTCTTGCACGCGTTCGACCATTCGCCAACGGCCACGATCAATCGGCGATTGCGCTATGACTTGCAGTGATTGAAGCACTGTTTTCCAGTCCTGAATCCTCGCTTGCTCCCTTCGTTCACCAAAATAGTGTGCAGGTAAAAGCCCGACGGCCGCAGCGGTCCCGACAGGAATCAGTACCGCCCCGAAGCACGGAACGACTTCTGAAACGAGGTCGATCGGGCTGAGCGCATACGCCATGATTGCGGCGACGAACGAGGACGGCCGTGGGGAGTTGACGCGGCCATCGGGCCATGCTAGCGTGCCAATACACCTACTCCATGTGCGGTTATTGTTGTACGCAAAAACCACTGGCACCGTAAGGAGGTGTATACCATGAATGGCATGTTTATCTGGATCTGGATTCTTGTCGCGCCCACTCTCGGGTTCTTGATGATGAATGCAATGAACAAGAACTGATAAACGCGGGGCCCGCTGCCGTTCCGGTGGCGGGCCCTGTCCCGGTCTCTGGCGGCAGAGATCAGCCTTCGATCAAAGACTCTTCCGCGACGACAGACACGAAGCAACCGCACAGGTGTGGCGGAGTCGGCGTCTGGTTGGCCATGGCCGACCGCCGCTGCGCGGTATTGAGCTGGAAATCCGGAAGCCCACGGGGCGGGTCCCGTGTCGGATTGTTCGTTTGTCGGCTCGGTGCGCGCCGGATTCAGAAGTCGAGCTTAAGAACCTGGCGCAATCGTGCGCGCTGGTCGCTGCACAGGCGTTTCCATTCCTGCAGGAACCAGGGGGTGAGTGACTCGGGTTCCGACACGATCCAGGCGTCGATTTCGACAGCGGGCACCCAGCGGTATTCGGCGATTTCCAGCGGGTTGACGTGGATCGGCAAGGCACGCTCGTAGCGCCCTACGAAGACCGAACACAGCTCGTGTTCGGACCCCTTGTCCTGGTACTGCGCGCGGTACTCGAAGCGATACAGCGCGTGCAGGCGGGTGCTCAGGCCCAGTTCTTCGTCGAGTCGCCGACGGGCCGCCTCGGCATAGGACTCGCCGCGGCGCGGGTGGCTGCAGCAGCTGTTGGTCCAGTAGCCGGGCCACAGCGGCTTGTCGGCGCTGCGGCGGTGCAGCAGCACCTCGCCGGCCTCGGAAAACAGGAAAATCGAAAACGCGCGGTGCCGCCGACCCTGGCCGCCGTGAACGTTCGCCTTGCTGTCGTAGCCCTCGATATTGTCCTGGGCGTCGACGAGAATCAGCGCTTCGTCATTGAATGAAACGGGACGGGGCAGGTCGCGGTGTACTGCGGTTGTCATTGGTGGTGTGTGTAGAAGAAAGGGGGAGTGCGCAGAGCGACAATTGAGTCCTGGGCGATCTTTCGATCATCAAGACTCAACCATCGCCCTGCGCTAGCGGTCAGCTGCGTTCAGCCGGAAGCGGCGCGTATTGCGCTGCGGCTGCCGGTGCCGACGTTGCACCAGGAGGTGCATTAACCCAGTTCAGGTATGGGCTAGAGAGGCAGATGAAATGGATTATCAGCGCAAGCGTGCCGAGAAACACACCGAGCGCGACCAGTACCCTTCGAGGGTCAAACAGCATCCATAACTTATGCATGAACTTGCTCCAGTTGGTTTCGTGCAAGTGGCGAGTACCGCTGCCGCTTCACGAAGTTAGCGTTACGTGGGTCAGCACAGGATTAAAGCCAGGGCTTCCACATGTAGACAAGGAAGTGAGCGATGATCGCTACTGCCATGAAGCCGACAAACCCTTGTACGTAGAGCTTATGGAACTCCTTGGCTTCAGCTTCGCTCAAACCTGACGTCGAGTATTCACTCATTGACGTGTCCTCTCAGTTTGCACATTAAAGCTCCCAGGTCCGGCTGTGCCGGGATTGAGGGAGCGCCCAACATCCACACGGCTTGCGCCGGGGATTTCTTTCCCGTCGGATGCGGCGGTTTCGTCAACCGGCCGCACCCGCCCCGGAAAGTCCAGGCCGGCTGGCCGCGGCACACCGGAGTGTTGCCGCGGGGCCGAACCACGATTCGTGTTACTCACCCGTCTGCTCCTCGCTGTGGAACATCGCCTCGACGGCGTCGCTCTGCGTGGCCAGGTTCGGGTAGTCCTTGAGCATTGGCGCCCCGTACAGCGGCTTGTAGACGCCGTTGTGGCAGGTGGCGCAGTTGATCTTCTGCGGATCGCCGAACGGACCCTGGCGATGCTCGGGCAGCCAGTCGTTGCTCGGCCAGACGTAGCTGTTGTTCAGCTCACGCACCATGCGGATGCCGTGCCAGGCAGTGACTTTCTGCGGCGCACCTTCTTCCCAGCTCGCGAAGTTGCGGCTGTTGTGGCAGTAGGTGCAGTTGACGCCGAGCGAGTCCGAGAAGTGCATCATCAGGCTGTAGGTCCACTCGGTCTGCTTGGTCGAGATCAGGCTGCCGGCCGGCAGGGCCGTGTCCGAGTACACGCCGATTTCGTATTCGCCTTCCAGGAAGGGCGTGAACGGATCGTAGGGCAGCGACGAGAACACCGGTGCTTCTTCACCGGCGACATTCTGCTGGGCCTGCGCGAGAGCGCCTGCGTGCATCGGTACACCGGGATGACGCACCCAGACGTTCGCCGGTACGTTCTCGCCGCGGTGGCAGGTGTAGCAGGTGACACCGGTGTCGGCGACGTGCGTCTGCCAGTTGTCGTTGACGCGCTGCGTCATCGCCAGCATGGTTCTCGCCACCTTCTTGGTGTACAGCTTGTCTTCGGCGAAGTTGTTGCCTTCATGGCAGTAGTTGCAGCCCTGCTCCGGGGAGACCCACTCGGTGATCGCCGCCATCAGGCGGGTGAATTCGCCGATACTCAGGTCGCCGAGCACCTGCACGTTCTGGTAGATGTCGCCGGCCTTCGGTCCCGCTGAGGAAACGGCAGGCTGCGGTTCGGGCGCCTGGTTCTCGGCGGCCTTCTCGGCCTCGATACGCGGGTTGATGTTCAGTTCCATCGCGGTGCCGCGGTAGCCGCGCTGTACCGTGTCGATCGGGGGGCGCTCGCAGCCGCTGATGACGATGGCGGTGATGGCGGCGGCCAGTACAGTCAGTTTCGGATTGCACACTTTCATTGTCCGGCTCCCATCAGTAACGGATCCTGGGCTACCGGTTCGATCGGTGGGTAGGGCGGGGCGACGCCGTGCTTGACGGCCCACAGGTACCAGTTGTCGACAACCGTGCCGGTCAGGAGGATGCCGATGCCTCCGGTGATCACGGTGAGGACCGCGAACCACCAGGCCCAGCGGTGAATCGATTCCATGGTGGCGTTGAAGCCCATGGTCCAGCGCCAGAACAGCGCGGCGCGTTCCGAGGC
>CAZOUC010000124.1:0-6807 GCA_964582825.1 uncultured Enterobacteriaceae bacterium
CACGCTGATGTCGGCTCCCATCAGGCGCAGGATGTCGATCACGCCGGTGCGGGTCGGGTTGATTCCGACGTGCTCCAGCAGCAGATCCGATCCGGGCGTGATCGTCGCCGCAACCAGGAAAAAGGCAGCAGAGGAAATGTCGCCCGGCACGTCGATCGCGCAGGCCGTCAGGCGCCCTCCCCCTCGCAATGCGCGCCGCGGTCCGGCGTCGTCCACCGCGTAACCGAAGGCGCGCAGCATGCGCTCGGTGTGGTCCCGGGTCGGCGCCGGCTCGATGACCGCGGTCTCGCCGTCGGCATACAGGCCGGCGAGCAGCAGGCAGGACTTGACCTGCGCGCTGGCCATCGGCAGGTGGTACTCGATGCCGTGCAGTTCGTTCGGGCCGCGGATCGTCAGCGGGGGCCGGCCGCCGGAGGCCGATTGCACGTCGGCCCCCATCAGGCGCAGCGGCTCGACCACCCGCCCCATCGGCCGCTGCATCAGCGACGCGTCGCCCCGCAGCTCGCTGGCGAACGGCTGGCCGGCCAGCAGGCCGGCCATCAGGCGCATCGCGGTGCCCGAATTGCCGAAGTCCAGCGGTCCGGGCGGCGACTGCAGACCGCGCAGACCGACGCCCTCGATCAGCAGGCGGCCGCCGTCGGGGCCGGTGACGCGCACCCCCATGTCGCGGAAAGCCTGCAGGGTCGCCAGTGCGTCCTCCCCTTCCAGGAAGCCGCGGACCTCGGTCACGCCCTCGGATATCGCGCCGAGCATGACCGCCCGGTGGGAGATGGACTTGTCGCCAGGTACGCGCAGGCGGCCGAGCAGGCGGCCGCCGGGACGGGCGACGATGACTCTTTGTTCGGACACCTATTCCTCCCGGCCGCGGTCGAGCCAGCCGAGATAGCGGTTGCGCGCGGCGCGCGCCTCGGCGAACGATTCGTGAATGGCACCGCCATCGCCGGCGGCGATCTGCGCACGCAGGCCGTCGATCGTAGCGCCGAAATGGTCCAGGGACGCGAGCACCGCCTCGCGGTTGGCGAGCACGATGTCGCGCCACATCACCGGGTCACTCGACGCGATGCGCGTGAAGTCGCGAAAACCGCCGGCCGCGAAACGAAAGATCTCCTCGCTGCTGTCCTCGCGCGCCAGCGCCTCGACGAGCGCAAAGGCGAGCAGGTGCGGCAGATGGCTGGTGAACGCCAGCACGCGGTCGTGGTGGTCCGGCGCCATGCGCACCAGTTCCGCGCCGCAGCTGCGCCACATCGACTCGACCAGGGCCAGCGCGTCCCGGTCGGTGTCGGCGTGCGGCGTGAGGATCACGCGGTGCTGGCGGAACAGCTCCGGGTCGGCCGCGCCCACGCCCGAACGCTCACGTCCGGCAATCGGGTGACCCGGCACCAGGCGTGCCGGCAGGCCGCCGAACACCCGCCGGGCATCCGCCAGCACACTCCCTTTGACACTGGCGACGTCGGTCAGCACCGGCTCCCCGGCATCGTGCAGGCGCTCGAGAACCTCACCGACGGCCAGCGTCGGTACCGCGATCACCACGAGGTCCGCCTGCGCGGCCGTGACTTCGAGATCGGCCGGGCGGTCGTCAATGAGCCCTGCCGCCATTGCGGCGTCGAGCGCCGTGGCGTCGCGGTCCCAGGCCAGCAGGCGCCGGCAGAAGCCGGTACCCCGCAGGGCGGCCGCCAGCGAGCCGCCGATCAGGCCGAGGCCGACGATCAGCAGCGTGTCGCAGCGGACGTCCGGGGTCGTCGCAGCCACGGTGCTCAGATCACCGCCTGCGGGTAGGAGCCGAGCAGTTTCAGCATCACCGACTGCTCCTCGAGCCCCTTGAGCACCTGCTGCACCGCCGTGTCACCGTAGTGACCCTCGAACTCCATGAAGAACAGGTAGGTCCAGGGTTCGGAACGCGACGGCCTGGTGTCGATGCGGGTCATCATGATGCCCGCGCGCTGGAACGGTTCGAGCAGGCCGAACAGGGCGCCCGGCTTGTTATGCGAGGACACGATCAGCGAGGTCTTGTCGCGACCTGACGGCAGCACCGACTCGCGGCCGATCACCAGAAAGCGGGTGGTATTGCCGGACAGGTCCTGGATGCCGCTGGCGAGCTTGTCGAGGCCGTACTGTTCGCAGGCCATGTCGCCGGCCACGGCGGCCAGTTCCGGGTCCCGCGCGGCCAGCCGCGCCGCCTCGCCGTTGCTGCTGACGGCCACCTGCTCGACTTGCGGCCAGTGCCGGTCCAGCCAGTGCCGGCACTGGGCCAGAGCCTGCTGGTGCGCGGCGATCCGCCGGATGCGGTCCGGCGTCACGCCGGGCTGCACCAGCAGGTGCAGGCGGATCGGCAGTTCGACCTCGCCGCAGATCTTCAGGGTCGATCCGATGAAGCTGTCGAGCGTGTGCGTGACCATGCCCTCGGTCGAGTTCTCCACCGGCACCACGCCGTAGTTGACGTCGCCGGCTTCGACCAGGGCGAACACGCCGTCGATGCTCGTGCAGGACTGGCTCAGCGCCGCGTGGCCGAAATGCTTGATCGCCGCCGCCTGCGTGAACGTGCCCTCGGGACCGAGGTAGGCGATCGTCAGCGGCTTTTCGAGCGCCAGACAGGCCGACATGATCTCGCGAAAGATGTGCGCGACCTCGTCGGCGGGCAGAGGACCGGGATTGCGGCCCTGCACGCTGCGCAGGATCTGCGCCTCACGCTCGGGCCGGTAGAAGAACACCTCCTCGCCCGGCGGCTCGCGTTCACCGGCCTGCCAGCGCGCCTCGATCGCCGCTTGCTTGACCCGCGCCACGTCACTCGCGCAGCGGGCCCGGGCGCTGATCAGGCGCAGCAGTTCCTCGTCGATCCGATCGATCTCGGCACGCAGCTCGGCGAGCCGCTCCGCCTCCGGGCCCTGCTCAGCCATGAGCCGACGCGAATTCCTTCATGTACTCGATCAGCGCGTCCACGGCTGCTTCGGGCACCGCGTTGTACAGGCTCGCGCGCATGCCGCCGACCGACCGGTGACCCTTCAGGTTTTTCAGGCCGCGCTCGTCGGCACCAGCCAGGAACGCCTTGTCGAGGGCGGCGTCCGGGAGGGTGAACGGCACGTTCATCAGCGATCGCGACGGCGGCTCGACCGGGTTGCTGTAAAAGCCGCTGGCGTCGATGTACTCGTAGAGCTTGCCGGCCTTGCGACGGTTGACGGCCTCCATCTCGGCCAGACCGCCCTGCGCCTTCAGCCACTGGAACACGAGCCCGGCGAGGTAGATCGCCAGGGTCGGCGGCGTGTTGTACATCGAGCCGTTCTCCGCCTGCACGGCCCAGTTCATCGTCACCGGCGTGGTCTCGCGGGCACGGCCCAGCAGATCGCGGCGCACGATAACGATGGTCAGGCCGGCGGGTCCGATGTTCTTCTGGGCGCCGGCGTAGATGACACCGTAGCGTCCCACGTCGATCGGCCGGGACAGGATGGTCGAGCTCATGTCGGCCACCAGGGGGATGTCGCCGACCTGGGGAATCCAGTGGAATTCCACCCCGCCGATCGTCTCGTTGGGCGTCAGGTGCAGGTAGCTCGCCTGCGGATCGAGCTGCCAGCTGTCCAGCGGCGGGATCGACGTGAAGCGGTCGGCCTCGCCGTTGGCCGCGACCTTCACGGCCCCGTATCGGGCGCCCTCGGCGATCGCCTTCTTCGACCACTGGCCGGTGTTGACGTAATCCGCCCCGCCGCCCTCGGGCATCAGGTTCAGCGGTACTGCACTGAACTGCAGCGAGGCGCCGCCCTGCAGGAACAGCACCGCGTAGTCGTTTCCGATTCCGAGCAGTTCGCGCAGGTCCGCTTCGGCGGACTCGGCGACGCTGAGGAATTCCGGGCTGCGATGGCTCATCTCCATTACCGACATGCCACTGCCGTGCCAGTCGAGCATCTCGTCCCGGGCCTGCGCCAGCACCGGCTCGGGCAGCGCCGCGGGACCGGCGCAGAAGTTGTACACGCGGCTCATGCGTCCTCCTCGTCCTGTTTGACCTCGTCGTCTTCGTCGACGACGCGGGCGATGCCGACCAGTTTCTCGCCCTCACGCAGCTTGATCACGCGCACGCCCTGCGTGTTGCGGCCGAGCTGGGACACCTCGTCGACGCGCGTGCGCACCAGCGTGCCGAGGTCGCTGATCAGCATCATGCCCTCGCCGGTGTGCACCTGGATCGCGCCGACCAGCGGGCCGTTGCGATCGCTGCACTGCATGCCGATCACGCCCTGCGCGCCGCGTCCGCGCAGCGGAAACTCCTTGCTGGCCGTGCGCTTGCCGTAACCGTTCTGGCTCACGGTCAGGATGCTGCTGTCCTCCTCGGGAATGATCAGGGCGATGACGACGTGCTCGCGGCCCAGGCGCATGCCCCGCACGCCGCGGGCGACCCGGCCCATGGCACGCACGTCGCTCTCCTTGAAGCGGCAGGCCTTGCCCGACGAGGACACCAGCATGACGTCGCAGTGGCCGTCGGTGATCGCCGTGCCGACCAGATGATCGCCTTCGACCAGGTCGATGGCCCGCAGACCGACCGAACGCGGCCGCGCGAACTGGATCAGGGCGGTCTTCTTGACGGTGCCGGCCGCCGTCGCCATCAGTACGAAACGGTCCTCGGCAAAATCCTTGACGCGCAGGATCGAGGTGACGCGCTCGTCCTCGTCGAGCGGCAGCAGGTTGACCATCGGCAGGCCGCGCGCACCGCGGCTGCCGAGCGGAATCTCGTACACCTTGAGCCAGAACACCTTGCCCAGGTTGGTGAAGCACAGCACCGTGTCGTGCGTGTTGGCCACCAGCAGCTGGGCGACGAAGTCTTCCTGCTTGACGCTGGTGGCGGCACGGCCGACGCCGCCGCGCCGCTGCTCGCGATAGTCACCCAGTGGCTGCGACTTGGCGTAGCCGGCGTGGGAGATGGTCACGACGCGCTCCTCGGGCGTGATCAGGTCGGCGGTCGTCAGGTCACGCTGCGATTCGATGATCTGCGTCAGGCGGTCGTCGCCGAAATCGGCGCGGACCTGTTCGAGTTCTTCGCGGATCACCGCCATCAGGCGCTCCGGGTCACCGAGGATCTCCAGGTACTCGGCGATCTCCTGCAGCTTCTGCTCGAACTCCTCGAGCAGCTTGGCCTGCTCGAGCCCGGTCAGCCGGTGCAGGCGGAGGTCGAGAATGGCCTGCGCCTGCTGCGGGGACAGGTGGTAACCGTCCTCACGGAGCCCGAATCCCGGCTCGAGATCCTCGGGCCGGCAGGCTTCGGCACCGGCGCGCTGCAGCATGTCGGTGACCGTGCCGGGTTCCCAGACCGCCTCGACCAGCGCCGCGCGCGCCTCCGCAGGCCCCGGCGAGGCCTTGATCAGGGCAATGACCGGGTCGATGTTGGCGAGCGCCACCGCGAGACCTTCGAGGATGTGGCCACGCTCGCGCGCCTTGCGCAGCAGGTAGATCGTGCGCCGCGTCACGACCTCGCGGCGGTGCTGCAGGAAGGCCTCGAGCAACTCCTTCAGGTTCAGGGTGCGCGGCTGCCCGTCGACCAGGGCGACGATGTTGATGCCGAACACCGTCTCGAGCTGCGAGTGCTTGTACAGGTTGTTGAGCACGACGTCGCCATTGGTGCCACGGCGCAACTCGATGACCACCCGCAGGCCGTCCTTGTCCGACTCGTCACGCAGTTCGGTGATGCCCTCGACGGTCTTCGCCTTGACCAGTTCGGCGATCCGTTCGATCAGGCGCGCCTTGTTGAGCTGGTAGGGAATCTCATGGACGACGATGCTCTGGCGGTGGGTCTTCTCGTCCTCGACGACCTCGGCGCGCGCGCGCACGTAGATGCGGCCGCGACCGCTGCGGTAGGCCTCGAGGATGCCGCTGCGGCCGTTGATGATGCCGCCGGTCGGGAAGTCGGGGCCAGGCACGTGCTCCATCAGGGCCTCGATGCCGAGTTCCGGATTCCCGATCAGCGCCAGGCAGGCGTTCACGACCTCCCGCAGGTTGTGCGGTGGAATGTTGGTGGCCATACCGACGGCGATGCCCGACGAGCCGTTGACCAGCAGGTTCGGTACCCGCGTCGGCAGCACCTCCGGAATCTTCTCCGTGCCGTCGTAGTTGTCGACGTAATCGACCGTTTCCTTGTCGAGGTCGGCGAGCATTTCGTGCGCAAAGCGCCGCATGCGGATCTCGGTGTAGCGCATCGCCGCCGCCGAGTCGCCGTCGATGGAACCGAAATTGCCCTGCCCGTCGACCAGCGTGTAGCGCATCGAGAAGGGCTGGGCCATGCGCACGATGGTGTCGTAGACCGCCGAGTCGCCATGCGGGTGGTACTTGCCGATCACGTCGCCGACGATGCGGGCGGACTTCTTGTACGGCTTGTTCCAATCGTTGTTCAGTTCGCTCATCGCGAACAGCACGCGGCGGTGCACCGGCTTGAGGCCGTCGCGAACGTCCGGCAGCGCGCGGCCGACGATGACGCTCATGGCGTAGTCGAGGTACGATTGTCGCAGTTCGTCCTCGATGTTGACTGCCGTGACTTCCTTGGCAAACTCAGTCATAAGCAACTGATATCCCTAATGAAATTCTTGTTCGGCGGGGCGTCGGAGAATTCCGCGAAGGCCCTTGAGAAAAGCGGCCATCATACCACAGGCGGCTGCCCGTTCCGCGCCGGGCAGCCGCTCGCCGGCGCCCGTCGCGGCAGCGGTCGGGCAACGGGCTCGCGACAGCTTCGCGACCCGATATACTGGCGGGCTTGGCACTGGGAGGATGGAGCTTGAGCGCCGACGCGCAACCGGTCGACCTGCTGATCACGGCGCGCTGGGTCGCCCCGGTGGCACC
>CAZOUC010000125.1:0-6796 GCA_964582825.1 uncultured Enterobacteriaceae bacterium
GCCTGGCCTGCCGCATCGGCCTCGAGCGCCACGTCGGCCGCCTGCTGCCGGCATTCGGTGCCGTAACCCCGCGTTTGGTCCTGCGCGGCCGGGACCTGTCGGCGACCTGCCTGGTCGTCGGCACCGGCGGCGCACTGGTGCGTCTCGGCGATGGCGCCGAGCTGCTCGCCGGAGTGCTCGCCGGGCTGCGCCCGGAGCGCGGGCCGCTGCTGCCGCCACCGGACATCGACATTCGCATCGATCGCGACTACCTGATGGCGGCCGCCGGCGTCATCGGCGAAGAGTTTCCCGGCGCGGCGCTGGCGCTGATGCGCACGAGCCTCGGCCTGGAGGGGGACGATGGCTGAACCGCTGCTGACCATCGACCTCGACAAGATCGAGCACAACGCACGCTCGATCGTGGCCCGTTGCCGTGCGCACGGCATCGCGGTCAGCGGCGTCACCAAGGGCTGCTGCGGCACGCCGGCCGTGGCCCGGGCGATGCTGCGCGGTGGCGTGCAGTCACTGGCGGACTCGCGACTTCGCAACTGCCGCCGTCTGCGCGCAGCGGGCATCGACGCGCCGCTGATGCTGCTGCGCATTCCACCGCGGTCGCAGGCGCGCGCGGTGGTGCGGTACACGTCGATCAGCCTCAACTCGGAACTGGCGGTGCTCGAGGCTCTGGCCGCGGCGGCACGAAGCCTGGGCTGCGTCCACGACGTCATGGTGATGGTGGACCTCGGTGATCTGCGTGAGGGCCTGTGGCCGGACCAGCTGCCGGGATTTCTCGACGCCGCGCGGTCGCTGGAGGGGCTGCGGATTGTCGGGCTCGGCACCAACCTGTCCTGTTACGCCGGCGTCGTGCCGAGCCAGGACAGCATGGCTGCCTTCGTATGCCTTGCCGAGGCGGCCGAGGCGCAGCTCGGTGATCGGCTGCGCTGGCTGTCGGCGGGCGCCTCGAACGTGCTGCCGATGATCTTCGCCGGCGAGATGCCTGTACGTGTCAATCACGTGCGGGTCGGCGAGGCGATCCTGCTCGGTCGCGAGACCACCCACCGTGAGGCGCTCCCGGACACCTGGCAGGATGCCTTCAGGCTCGAGGCAGAAATCATCGAGCTCAAGACCAAGCCCTCGGTGCCGGTCGGCGAGCTCGCTGAAGACGCCTACGGCGCGCGGCGGTGCTTCGAGGATCGCGGCCCGATGCGTCGGGCGATCGTCAACCTCGGCCGGCAGGATGTTGACCTCGCCACGATTCAGCCGCTGGACCCGAGGCTGCGCGTGCTCGGCGCCTCCAGTGACCACCTGTTGCTGGACGTTTCCGCGGCGCCTGGCGGTCTGCGGGTCGGCGATCGCGTCGCCTTCCTGCCGGGCTACGGCTGCCTGCTGGCGGCGATGACCTCGCCCTATGTGCGCAAGCGCTACGGACAGGCGCAGGAAACGGGCTGATCGGGGCGAGGAGTCGGTGTCGAGCGTCGGCACCACGCGGGGTGCGCGGGCGCGCTCCAATGCTGCGGGCCGACGCCTGCCGCGACTTGCGCGCGCCGGTGGCCCTTCGAGATACTTGACGCGTCGGGGCCGATAAGCGCGGCAGAGGATGAACATGACGCGTCACAGCACGATCGACCGCCTGGCCTGCCTGTTGGTGTTCCCGGCCGTGCTGGCGCCGGCTCGGGTCGCCGCGGAGGACGACGCGGATTCGAGCGAGGCGAACTGAGCGAATGCTGGCGTCGTGACCGGAACGGGCGTGGACACATCCAGGAGCGATTCGGACGAGGCGCGGCGCCGGCAGCTGCTGGACACGCTGGATTTTCTCGACCTGGCACGGGATCGCGGGCTCAGCGCGCTGCTGGAGGCGGCCGCGGCGGCATGCGGCGCTCCGGTGTCCCTGATGTCGATCGTTACTCCAGAACGGTCGCGCGTCGCCTGCGCGGTGGGGGTCGACGGCGACCTCGATGTGGCACTGGGCCAGGCCTTCTGCGCCCACGCGATTTGCCAGCACGGGGTGTTCGAAGTCGAGGACGCGTCAGCGGACCCCCGGTTCCGTGACCACCCGCTGGTGTCCGGGCAAACCGGGATTCGTTTCTACGCGGGCGCGCCCGTAAAGGTACGCGGAGTGCCGATCGGCGCGCTGTCCGTTCTCGACCCCGAACCCCGCAGTCTGGATGCGCAGCAGCGGCAGACGCTCGACGCCCTGGCCCGGGCGGCGGGCGAGCTCGTCTCCGCACGCTCGCAGGACAGCTCCGAGGAGCGGCGCCAGCTCGCGAGCGTGATCGAAGCCACCGAGGTGGCGATCTACGATTACGACATTCCAAGCGGGGCCATAGCCATCAATGATCGCTGGGCCGAGCTCATCGGTTACACGCGCGATGAGCTCGAACCCGTCCATATCGATATGTTCTCGGCCCTGCTGCATCCGGATGACCAGCCTGTGGTCCAGGCCGCCCTCGAGCGCCACTTTTCCGGCCAGGCAAGGGATTACGAATGCGAAGTGCGCATGCGCCACAAGGACGGCAGCTGGGTCTGGATTCTGACTCGGGGTCGGGTGCTCGAGTGGAGCCCGGATCGGGAGCCGCTGCGCATGTTCGGCGTGCACCTCGACATCCGGCAACGCAAGGCGCAGGAAGAATCGCTGCACCGCATGAGCGACCTGCTGGCCGCGACAGGGCGCCTGGCCCTGGTCGGTGGCTGGCAGCTGGATCTGCAGAGCGGCGAGCTGCTGTGGACCGACGAGACCAAGCGCATTCACGGCGTGCCGCCGGATTACGAGCCGAGTGTCGATACGGCCATCGCATTCTACGCGTCGGAGGCTCGGGAGCTCATTCGTGAGTCGGTGGCGCAGGCGTCTGCCACGGGCGAGTCCTGGGAACTCGAAGTGCCGCTGATCCGCGCCGACGGCAAGACCATCTGGGTGCATGCCCAGGGCAGCGCGATCCTCGAGGGCGGTGAGCCGAAGCTGCTGTATGGCGCCTTCCAGGACATCACGGAGCGCCGCAGGCTGCTCCAGGAGGTGTCGCAAAGCCGGGAACTGATGCGCGTGACCCTCGAGTCGATTGCCGAGGGGGTCATCACCACCGATGCCTCCGGTCGCATTACCTGGCTCAATCCGGTCGCCGAGCGGCTCACCGGCTGGTCGATCGAGGACGCCGGAGGGCTGGCCCTGGATGCGGTGTTCCGGGCCGTGCGCGAGCAGGATCGGCAACCGGTCACCGCGCCGGTCGAGCGCTGCCTGGCGGAGCGGCGTATCGTCACCCTGACCGAAGACATGCTGCTGATCTCCCGCGATGGCCAGGAGTACGGTATCCAGGACTCGGCGGCGCCGATCGTGAACGAGGCCGGCGAGCTCCTCGGCGCCGTGATGGTGTTTCGCGACGTCACCGAGCAGCGGCGCCTCACCGGCGAGATGCGTTACCGGGCCCGGCATGACTCGCTCACGGGACTGATCAATCGCGCCGAGTTCGAGAGCCGCCTGGAACAGTTGCTCGAGCAGGCGCGCGACGATGGCGGCGAACACGCGGTGCTGTTCATCGACCTCGACCAGTTCAAGATCGTCAACGACAGCTGCGGTCACTCGGTGGGCGATGAACTCCTCCAGCGCGTCGCCGCGATATTCCGCGATGCAGTCCGGTCCCAGGACACGGTGGCGCGCCTCGGCGGTGACGAGTTCGCGATGATCCTGGAACACTGCCCCTCGGATCATGCCTTGCGAATCGCCGAAGCGGTTTGTGACCGGGTCCGCGAATTCCGCTTCGTCCACGGCAATCAGACCTTTCGCATCGGCGCCAGCATTGGCCTGGTGCATCTGCCCGGTGCCGGGTCTGACGTTTCCGCGGTGCTGCAGGCGGCGGACACGGCCTGCTACGCGGCGAAGCATGCCGGGCGCGATCGGGTCCACGTCTACGAAGCCGGCGACGTGGCCATAGTGAACCAGCGCAGCGAGACGCGCTGGGCAACGGAGATCGAGTCGGCGCTGGACGAGGGACGATTGTTTCTGTTCTGCCAGCCGATCGTGCCTGCCGGCTCTGGGGCACGGGACAGCGCCGCGCCGCGACTCGAACTGCTGCTGCGGATGAAGTCGCAGGGCGGGGACTGGATCGTGCCCGGAGCCTTCATTCCGGTGGCGGAACGCTTCCACATGATCGGGCGCATCGATCGCTGGGTTGTCGGCGAGGCCCTGCGCTGGGTCCGCGATCCGCGGTTTGAAGCGGCAACGCTGTTCGTCAATCTCTCGGGGCGGTCCCTCGGGGATCGACTGTTCCAGGACTCCGTCCTCAAAACCCTGCGCCAGCACGATCGCGGCGCACGGGAGCGGCTCGTTTTCGAGATCACGGAAACCGCGGTGATCTCCAATCTCGTCGACGTCCGGGAATTTCTCGAGGCGCTGCAGGGGCTCGGTGTGGGCATCGCGCTCGACGACTTCGGCTCGGGCATGGCGTCCTACGCCTACCTCGGTTCCCTGCCGCTGAACTACCTCAAGATCGACGGGCAGCTCATCAGGACCATGCTCGATGACGAGCTTGCGCTCGCGGCGGTACGCTCGTTCATCGATGTCGCGTCCGTTCTGAAGGTTCCGACGATCGCCGAGCACGTCGAGAACGCGGAGGTCGCGCAGGCACTCGAGGGCATGGGTATCGGCTACCTGCAGGGCTACCACGTCGGTCGTCCGGAGTGCATCGAGCCGTAATCCGCGGGTCTGCGGGAAAGGGCCGATTTTCAGGGTCCGGCCTGTAGCGTGCTCGCCGGGGCGCGCGTCAGTATCGCGGCAGGGCCGGGTCGACGAGTCGCGCCCAGGCATCGACGCCGCCTTCGAGCACCTGCAGGCGTGCGAAGCCCTGCGCCGCCAGCAGGTCCGCGGCCTGGCGGCTGCGGACGCCGTGATGGCAGGTGATCACGTAAGTGCCGTCGCGATCGAGTTCGTCAATCCTCCCGGTCAGTTCGCCGAGCGGCAGGTGCTGACTGCCGGGAATGCGCACGATGTCGAGTTCGTGGGCATCGCGGACGTCGATCAGCGACCCGGCATTGCCGCTCGCCCGCTGCGCGGCGAACTGCTCGACGCTGATCGTCGCCCAGGCCCTGCCTGAGGCAGGCTCGTCGCCGCAGACGGCCGCGGGCGCCTGCGGTTTACGAATCGTCGCCGCCGGACCGCAGAGGCGGCATTCCGGGTTCTTGCGTACCGCAAACTCGCGGAACTCGCCAGGCAGCGCATCGAGCAGCAGCAGGCGGCCGATCAACGGCTCGCCCTGGCGGAGGATCAGCTTGATCGCTTCGAGCGCCTGCAGGGTGCCGAGAATGCCCGGCAGCACGCCCAGCACGCCGGCCTCGGCACAGGACGGCGCCAGTTCCGTCGGTGGCGGCTCCGGGAACAGGCAGCGGTAGCAGGGGCCGCGCCGCGCGTCGAAGACGCTGAGCTGCCCCTCGAAGCGGTACACGCTGGCCGATACGTCGGGCTTGCCGAGCAGCACGCAGGCGTCGTTGACCAGGTAACGGGTGGCGAAGTTGTCGCTGCCGTCGACGACGAGGTCGTAGCCGGCGACGAGGTCCAGGACGTTGTCGGCGTCAAGGCGCAGCGGGTGGGGCTGCAAGCGGACGTTCGGGTTCAACGCCGCCAGGCGTCGCATCGCGGAGTCGATCTTCGGCGTGCCGACGTCGTCGGTCGCATAGAGAATCTGACGCTGGATGTTGCTGAGGTCGACGTCGTCGAACTCGACGAGACCCAGCGTGCCGACGCCGGCCGCCGCCAGGTACAGGGTCGCCGGCGAGCCGAGTCCGCCGGCCCCGACGCACAGCACGCGCGCCTGTTTCAGACGCAGCTGACCGGCCTGCGTCACTTCCGGCATCTGCAGCTGTCGGCCGTAGCGTTGCAGTTCTTCGGCGCTGAGTTCGGGCATGGTGCGGGCGGGTACTCCGTCAACGGCGCTGCAGGTGACCGCTTGCGAGTATAGCGCCGCCACTGGCCGGCTCCCGCGTGCCTCGCCCCGGCGCAGCCCGGACTGCACTGGAACGAAAGGTTCAGCAGGCGGAGGGTGGGCTTGCAGCCCGTTCAAAATACGAAGCTGACAGGATCATTTCTGCTAAGCAAATGATTTGACTGGCTGTTTTTTGAGCCATTGTGTGAAATTTTTATTTCATATATGGTTTGCTCTGTAGTTTTTGCTATCAAATCGGGTCCAGTGGAAGCAGAACCTGCCGGAGTGCGCGAGCGGATTCTCGGTCATGTCGGGTCACTGACCGAGCGTCAGCGGGTGCTCGCCGAGTTCTTGCTGCAGCACCTCGACGAGGTCCCGTTCCTGTCCGTGCCCGATCTCGCCGAGCGCAGCCAGACTTCGGAAGCGACCGTCGTACGCTTCTGCCAGCGCGTGGGCTTCAGCGGCTACAGCGACCTGAAAATGACCCTGGTCGACGAGCTGCGCGAAGAGCTGCACGGGCAGGCGGAAACGCCGCCGGAGCCCGACGCGACCCAGGATCCGCTGCTCGCGGTGGCGCGCCTCGACCAGCGCAACATCGAGCGCAGCCTGGAGACCATCGACCGCCGCGAGTTCCGCGCCGTCGCGTCCCGGCTGTTCCGTGCCGACCACGTGTACACCTTCGGACTCGGCGTGTCGGCGCACCTCGCCGATTACGCGGTCTACCTGTTCACCCACCACGGCCTGCGCTCGACCTGCCTGGCGACGCGTTACTCCTCGCCGCGGGAGCAGCTCGTGGTACTGAGACCGACCGACCTGCTGCTGGCGTTTTCGTTTCCGCCGTACTCGAGACAAACCCTCGAGGTGCTCGACGAGAGCCGCGAGCGCGGGGTGCCTACGGTGGTGATCACGGACCG
>CAZOUC010000126.1:0-6794 GCA_964582825.1 uncultured Enterobacteriaceae bacterium
CTTCGGCGTCCTCGATCATCGCGATCACCAGGGTGTCGCGGTTGGCGGCGTCGAGGAAGCCGGGGTCGACCGGTCCGAAGCCCTGGGCGCGTCCGGCCGCCAGGCCGCGCTGGCCGAGCGGCGGGTACTTTGCGGCGGCAACGAGCGCCTGCGCTTGCTCGCGGTTGCGCACCTGAGGCATGATCACACCAGCCGCCCCCATGTCCAGGATCTGGCGGATGTCCGCCGGGTGGTCCGAGTTCATGCGCACCAGCGCCGGGCAGCCGGCGAGTTCGGCGGCGCGCACCATGTCCTGCAGCGCGGGCAGGGTGGTCGGCGCGTACTCGGCGTCGACGAACAGCCAGTCGCAGCCGCTGCGCGCCAGGATTTCGGCGACCGTGGCCGACGTGGCTGCCGACAGGCCGAACTGCCGGGTGCCGACCCGGCAGGCGGCGGCGAATGCTCCGTTCAATGGCGCGACCTCGGTTCGGGCAGTTTCAGCGGGCGGCTCTCCAGCGCCCAGCCCTTGCCGCTGCCGTACTGGGCGTCGAGACGCATGATCCAACGGTAGGCCGTGCGCGCGAACCAGACGGTGAACAGCACGGTGATCAGGGTCGGTTTCCAGCCGAATACCCAGGTGTCGCCGTGGCGCATCCAGGTGATCGCGGCGAGCCCGAAGTAGAGGTAGGCGTTGAGAACGATCGAGCCGATGACGGCGATCCGCAGGTAAAGGCGTGGGTTGCCGTTGAATTCCATGTCAGACGTCTCCGGGGATCAGATCGGCTTGGCGATAGCGAGGAACAGGACGAGCACGCCGTAAATCATCACGGCTGGCGTCGTGACCAGGAAAAACCACCAGTGGCGGTGGATGTAGCGCTCGTACTTCTCCATGTCGCCGCTCTCGCGGATGCGGCGCTTGTTGCCGCCGAAATGCGACATGTAGTAGTCCATGATCTCGATCGGAATGAACAGACCGACCAGGATCAGCAGCTTCAGGTTGAGCCAGTCGACCGCGGTGCTCCAGCCCCCGGCGATATACAGCAAGGGACCTGTGAGCAGCACCATCGGAAATGCGATGTGCTCGTAGGTCGCCCCCTCGTCGAAGCGCTCCATGGTCCAGTTGCGCACGGCGATGACCTCGCCGTCGTACGGGTTGCGCCGCCAGGCCTTGAAGACCGGGAGCAGGTAGTAGGCGTAGGCCACCGAGGTGCTGAACACCCACATGGCCGCGAACAGGACGTGCACGAACTTGATGTACAGGTAGTACGGCGCGAGCACGCCTTGCAGAAAATCGATCATAGCTACGGCACCAAAGCTGAACGTTTCCCAAGTCGAGTGGGCTTCCCGGACGCGTGCGGGACCCCTGGCCTCGCGGCTGCCGACGTCACTCGCCGGCAACGCGAGTTTTGTCAATTATATTGACCTTTTTTTCGATGTAAACGAATCTGCTATGATCGGCAATCGCTGCCGTATCCGGACTCGAACGTAGCCCGGATGATCCATGACGGCGTGCCGTGGGCGCCACCCATTCGGATAACAACGGGGCTGTCGATGGTTTCTCTGACGCAACTTCTGACGGGCGCCGCCCGCAGCAATCCGGGCGGAGTCGGAACGTCCTGCGCCGGCCGACACCGGACCTGGAGCGAACTGCAATCCCGGGTGCGCCGCGCGGCTGCGCTCTACCTGGGGCTCGGCCTGGCGCCGGGCGACCGCGTAGCGATCCTCGCGCCCAACAGCGACAACTATTTCGAGCACCTGTTCGCGGTCAACTGGGCCGGCGGCGTGCTGGTGCCGATCAACACGCGGCTGGCGGCCCCGGAAATCGTTGACTGGCTGCAGGACAGTGGCGCGCGCTTCCTCGCGCTCGATGACCCGTTCACAGGTCCGGTGAGCGCGATAATGGACCGGCTCCCGGGGATCGAAGAGCGGATCTACATCGGGCACGGCGATACGCCGGCCGGCCACCGCGCTTACGAGTCGGCTCTTGCGTCGCTGGAAGAAATCGCCGACGCCGGTCGCGGCGGCGAGGACCTGGCTGCGATCTTCTACACCGGCGGCACCACCGGGCGGTCGAAGGGCGTGATGATCAGCCACGAAGGGATGTTCACCAACATCCTGCAGTGGGCGCAGGGTGTAGGCGTCAGCAGCGACGATCGCTTCCTTATCGTGCCGCCGATGTTCCACGCCGCCGGGGGCGAGAACAGCCTCGCGGTCGCGGCGCTCGGCGCCCACGCCTGCATTCCCGGTCCGTTCGACCCCGAGACGACGCTGCAGACGATCGAGCGCGAGCAGATCACCAAGCTGCCCCTGGTGGCGACGATGGTGGACATGCTGGTGCGCCATCCACGGGTCGACGAGTTCGACCTCTCGAGCGTGACCCGCATCACCTACGGCGCGTCGCCGATCGGCCAGCAGACGCTGACCCGGGCGCTCGAAGTGTTTCCCAACGCCCGCTTCTACCAGGTCTACGGCCAGACCGAGGGCGGTCCGACGATCAGCGTGCTGCCGCCCAGGTACCACGTTCTGGACGGGCCCTTTTCCGGCAAGCTGCGGTCGACCGGGAAGGCCCTGATCGGCGTCGAGCTGTCGATCAGGGACGCCGGGGATGCGGAGCTGCCGCCCGGAGAAGTCGGCGAGATCTGCGTGCGCGGACCGGGGGTGTCGCCCGGCTACTGGAACCTGCCGGAGGAGACGGCGAAAGCGCTGCGCGACGGCTGGCTGCACACGGGAGACGCCGGCTACCTGGACGAGGACGGCTTCCTGTTCATCGTCGACCGCGTCAAGGACATGATCATCAGCGGCGGCGAGAACGTGTACCCCGCCGAGGTCGAGGCGGCGCTCGGCCAGCATCCCGAGGTCGAACAGTGCGCGGTGATCGGCATACCGAGCGAACGCTGGGGCGAGCAGGTGCACGCGATCGTGCGGCGGGTTGCCGGCTCCTCGCTCGGCGAGGACGAACTGATCGAGTTCTGCAGAGCGCGTGTGGCGGGCTACAAGTGCATCAAGAGCGTGACCTTCCGGGAGGAGCCGTTCCCGGTCAGCGCCGCCGCCAAGGTGCTCAAGCGGGAGCTGCGGCGTCCGTACTGGGAACACCTGGATCGCCGGATCTGAAGCGACGTTGCAGCCCCGGACGCTGCGGGATGACACGATGAGCCCGGACGAAGCGCAATACACCGTCTACGCCGCGCTCGAGCGCAGCTGCCGCTGGCACGCCGATCGTGAACTGATCGTCGACGACGCGGAGCGCTACAGCGGCGCCCGGCTCCTCGCCGAAGCCGAACGCGCCGCGGTGGGGCTGTCGCGACTCGGTATCGGCCCCGGTGACCGGGTTGCCTTCGTCGGTATCGCTTCCTGCCGATTCTATGCGGTCTACCTTGCCGCGCACCGGCTGGGCGGCGTGACCTGCAACATGCACGTGCGCGAGTCTGCCGGGTTCATCGCCCAGACCCTGCGCAAGATCGAGGCGCGTGCCATCGTGTGCAGCGCCGCGGCGCTCGATACGGCGCTGGCGGCGAACGCCGACCTGCCGGAGCCGCTGCCTGTCCTGCTGCTCGACGGCCTGGACCGGCGCGCCGACAGCCGCTACGACGAACTGGCAGCAGATCCCGGCGCGTTGGCGCCCGCCGCTCCGGTCCGACCCGATGACGAGGCGATCATCATCCTGTCGTCCGGTTCTACCGGCACCCCGAAGGGCATCGTTCACAGTCAGCGCAGTTTCGTTCGCTGGATGCGCGGCGCGCCGGCCCTGTTCGGGGCGGTCTCGCGCAACACGCGCTTCCTGGTCAACGTCGGCACCTCGTTTGCCGCCTGGCCGTTCTCCTCGGTGCCGATCCTGTACCACGGCGGCACGCTGATCCTGCTCGAAGGCTTCGAGCCGCATCGATTCTGTGCCGCCGTGGAGCGTGAGCGCGTCACGATGGCCGGGCCGGTGCCGACCATGATCCGCATGCTCGGACCGGACGTGACCGGGGGGTACGATCTCAGCAGTTTCGAGATGGTGCTGATCGCCGGCGAGCCGCCGACGCAGAACGACATCGACCGCGTGCTGTCCTGGGCCGACACCGACATCCGCTGCCTGTATCTGGCCAGCGAATCGGCACCCTGTGCCGGGACCTACTGGGAACTGCGCGACGCCACCGAGAGAGGCCAGCCGGTATGCGCCGGAAAACCCGTGCCGGGTGCCGACGTCCGTATCGTCGATCCGGACGGACCCGTCGACGCCGCGCTGCCGCCCGGCGAGCAGGGTGAGATCGCGCTGTCCGGCCCGAGCCTGTCGCTGGGCTACCTGGGGCAGGAGGAACTGACGCAACAGCGCTTCGTGGACGGCTGGTGGCGTTCCGGCGACATCGGGCACATCGATGCGAACGGCTACCTGTTCGTCGGCGGCCGCGTCGACAACGTCATCAACACCGGCGGCATCAAGGTGCTCGGAGAGGAGGTGGAGACCACGCTGCTGCGCCATCCGGACGTGTCCCAGGCGGCGGTCATCGGCGTGCCCGACGAGAAGTGGGGCCAGCGCATCGAGGCGCACCTGGCGCTGGCGCGGCCGATTGAGGAATCCGAGCTGCGCGCGCATTGTGAAAGCAGCGGCCTGGCGCGCTTCAAGCATCCCAAGCGCTACCACGTCCACGAGGCCCTGCCGGTCGGGACGACGGGCAAGCTCGACCGCGTGAGCCTGCGCCGCTCCGGCGGCGACTGACTCGGACCGCGGCTCAGGCCGCCCGCCAGCGCATCGGCAGCGACAGATTGCCCTTGAACATCAGGCCGTTGCGTGGCGTCGGCTCGCCGGCCAGCTCGAAATCGCGCAGGCGCTGTACCAGGCGGGCGAAGGCGATCCGTCCCTCCAGGCGCGCGAGAAAGTGGCCGAGGCACAGGTGTCGGCCGGCGGCGAAGGTCAGGTGCTCGTCGGCATTGCGGCGACGGATGTCGAAGCGTTTCGGGTCGTCGAACACCTGCGGGTCGTGGTTGGCGGCGTACAGCGACGCGATCAGGAAACTGCCGGCGTCGAGCGCCTGGCCGCCGACGGTCGTGTCCTCGCGGGTTTCCCGAAACACCACGTAGAGCGTCGGATCGAAGCGCAGGATCTCCTCGGTCGCCGCAGCGCTCAGGTCCGGGTTGGCGACCAGCTCGGCGAGTTGATCCGGATGTCGCGTCAGCGCCAGCATCCCGTTGCCGAGCATGTGCGTCGTCGTCTCGTGGCCGGCGATCAGCAGGGTCACCGCCGTCCAGATGACCTCGTCGCGGGTCATGCGATCGGTCTGTTCCTTGCCGATCAGCACGCTGATCAGGTCGTCGGCCGGCTGCGTCTCGCGCTCGGCGGCCACCGCCTTGCAGTACTCGAACAGCTGCGCGGCGGCATCCGCGCCGGCGGCAAAGGTCTCGGCGGTCGCGGCCATTTCGAGGCTGGCGAGCATGTCGGCGGTGAGGCGGCCGAACAGGTCGAAGTCGTCCGGCGGTATACCCAGCATGTCGCAAATGACGAAGACGGGCAGGGGAAACGCGAAGGCGGTGATGAAGTCGCCGCCGTCCTCGTCGATCATGCGGTCGATCAGCCGGTCCACCAGCGCCTCGATTCGTGGCGCCATGTCCTGCACCTGCCGGCGCGAGAAACCGCGCGCCGCGTTCTGACGAAAGCGGGTGTGCAGGGGCGGATTCATGCCCACCATGTTGTTGCGGCCGAAATCGCGCAGCGGCCCCTCGGGCTTGCGGTTGACCGACCACTCGGTGGGGCGCTGGAAGCGATCGTGGTCGGTGAGGATGGTGCGTACGTCTTCGTGGCGGCAGAACAGCCACTGGTCCTTGGTGGTGCGCGCCACCGGGCGCTCTGCCTGCAGGCGTCGGTAGTAGTCCGCGCTGTGGGTACGGAAGTCCTCGCTGACCGGGTCGATGGCAAAGTCGATGCTCATGGCCTCGAGCCTCCTTGACGGCTCCGGGGGTATTCTTTAGTTTTCGTAAACCTACCTGACAAAAATCCCCGCCTCAAGCCATGCCGACGACACGTATCCTCTACATCGAGGCGAGCCCCCGCGGTGACGAGTCCTACTCGTCGCGCGCGGCCCGTGAGTTTCTCGATGCCTGCCGGCGAGCGGAGCCGTCGCTGGAAGTCGATCACCTGCACCTGTTCCGCGACCCGGTCGCCGCCTTCGGGGCCGAGGGCGCCAGCCAGAAGATGGCGCAGATCGGCCGCCTGATCCGTGAGGGGCGCGGCATCGAGGCGAGCGGCGAGTGGGCCGGCGTGCTGGCCGAGATCGAGCGCCTGAAAGCCGCCGACAAGGTGCTGATCTCGGCGCCGATGTGGAACTTCTCGGTGCCGTACCCGCTCAAGCAGTGGATCGACGTGGTGTGTCAGCCCGGGCTGACGTTCCGCGTCAACGCGCGCGGCGAATACGAAGGCCTGGTGACGGGCCGGCCGCTGCAGTTGATTCTGGCCAGCGGCAGCGTTTACCCGGATCACTTTCCGCGCCTCGAGGACGGCACCAAGGCGGATTTCCAGCGAGCCTACCTCGAGCACGTGGCGCGCTTCATCGGCTTCGAGGACATTCGCTGCATCCAGCTGGCGCCCTGCGCGGCGCCGGATCGCGCTGCCGTAGCGGCCATGCTCGAAGACAGGCTCGCCGAGGCCCGTGCCGCCGCGACCGCGTTCTGAGCGGAGGACCCGCACATGCAGTTTCACATTCGACCGCCCCTGCTGCCCGACTTCGTGCCGCTGCACGGCAAGTGGTACCCGGACAAGCCGGCCATCGTCGACGAGGAGCGGTCGCTGACCTGGGCGGAGCTCGACCGTCGATCGAATCAGGTGGCCAACGGCCTGCGCA
>CAZOUC010000127.1:0-6794 GCA_964582825.1 uncultured Enterobacteriaceae bacterium
GGTACTGCTGGTGCTCGGCGCCCTGCGCGAGCTCACCGGGCGCGCGACGCACCCGTGGCGCAGGCAGGAGGCAGGCAATGGTCATCAAACCGAAGGTCCGCGGATTCATGTGCACCACGGCGCACCCGCTCGGCTGCGCGGAGAACGTCCGTCAGCAGATCGATTACGTGCGCAGTCGCGGCCCCTACGACGGCCCGCGCCGCGTCCTGGTGATCGGCGCCAGCACCGGCTACGGCCTCGCCTCGCGCATCAGCGCCGCGTTCGGTGCCGGCGCCGAAACGGTCGGCGTGTTTTTCGAGAAGGAAGGCAGCGAACGGCGCTGCGGCACCGCCGGCTGGTACAACTCGGCGGCCTTTCACCAGCAGGCCGACGCCGCCGGTCTCAAGGCGCGCTCGATCAACGGCGACGCCTTCTCAAAGGTCTGCAAGGCCCAGACGATCCAGTTGCTCAAGGACGAGTTCGGTCCGGTCGACCTGGTGATCTACAGCCTGGCGGCGCCGCGCCGCACGCATCCCGAAACCGGCATCGTGCACAAGTCCGCGCTGAAGCCGATCGATCGGACGGTGAGCGAGCGCACCCTCGACACCGACCGCAAGGAGGTCAGGACCGTCACGCTCGAGCCGGCAACGGAGGAGGAGATCGGCGACACGATCGCGGTGATGGGCGGCGAAGACTGGCAGCTGTGGATCGAGGCGCTCGACGAGGCCGGCCTGCTCGCCGAGGGCTGCAAGACCACCGCCTACACCTACCTCGGCGATCGCATCACCTGGTCCATCTACTGGGACGGCACCATCGGGGCCGCCAAGAAGGATCTCGACAAGCGGGTGCTCGGCCTGCGCGAGCGCCTGGCGCTGCGCGGCGGCGACGCGCGCGTGTCGGTGCTCAAGGCGGTCGTCACCCAGTCGTCCTCGGCGATCCCGATCATGCCGCTGTACCTCGCCCTGCTGTTCAAGGTCATGAAGGCGGACGGCAGCCACGAGGGCTGCATCGAGCAGGTCGACGGCCTGCTGCGCGACGCGCTGTTCGGCGATGCCGCGGTCGTCGACGACGAGGGCCGCCTGCGCCGCGACGGCCTGGAACTGCGCCCGGAAATCCAGCGCGAGGTCGAACGCCTGTGGCCGCTGGTGGAAACCGGCAGCATCGACGAGCTGACCGACTTCGCCGGCTACCAGGAGGAATTCCTGAAACTGTTCGGCTTCGGCTTCGACGGTGTCGATTACGACGCCGACGTCAGTCCCGAGGTCGAGATCCCGCTGCTGCTGCGCGTCGACGGATGAACCGACTGGCGGTCGGCGACGTCGTTCGACTCACTCCGCGGCTGCGGCGCATCGTTGCGCCCAACGGTGGGCCGATGACGGGCCCTGGCACCAACACCTACCTGCTCGGTGATGCCGAGATGGCGGTCGTCGATCCGGGCCCGACCGATCGCAGCCATATCGACGCGATTCTCGAGGCCTGCGACGGCCGCCTCGGTGCGATCTTCGTCACCCACACCCACCAGGATCATTCGCCGGGTGCGGCGGTGCTCGCCGCCGAAACCGGCGCGCCGATGTACGGCGCCGCGCCGCCGGACGACGCCTTCCAGGATCGTACCTTCGTCCCTGAGGTGGCGATGACCGACGACGCGCTGTACGAAACGCCGGAGTGGCGCCTGCGGGCCATCCACACGCCGGGACACGTCGGCAACCACTACTGCCTGCTGCTCGAGGACGACGGCATCCTGATGACGGGCGACCACATCATGAACGGCTCGACGGTGGTGATCATCCCGCCGAGCGGAGACATGGGGCACTACATCCGTTCGTTGCGGCGCCTGCTCGACTACCGCATCTTTCAACTGGCGCCGGGCCACGGTGAGCTGATGGACAACCCGCGCGCGGTGATCGACGGCATCATCGAGCACCGCCTCCGGCGCGAAGCCAAGGTCGTCGACCGGCTGGCGCAGAGCGGGCGCACCACGATTGCCGAACTGGTCAAGCGCGTCTACGACGATGTCGACGAAGCCCTGCACCCGATGGCGCGCCTGTCGCTGTGGGCGCACCTGCTCAAACTCGAGGACGAAGAGCGGGCGCGCAGCGACGGCGAATTCTGGGAACCCGTTTAGCTGCCGCCGCTTGGCTCTGTTCAATGCCTGAGCGGGTGTCGCACATGGACGTTCCAGGCTCCGGCAGCGCAACCGGACCCCGGCATCCCTTGCGCCCGCCCGGTGCACGGCCCCCGAAAAGGCTTCGCAGCCCGACAAGCTCACACCTCGAGCACATACCGACTATCGAGCGGGGTTCCATCCGCTTGCCAGGCCCAGCGCGTAAACGAATGGTACGGAACGCGCCGACAGCCCTTCAATCGAACCTGGACCCATTGATCGGACAGCCCTTCAATCGAACCTGGACCCATTGATCGGCCCGCTCAATCAGGGGACGGGGAGTTTGGCGGGCGCGCCTTCGACTTCGCGGACGAAGCGCGGCAGCAGGTAGCCGGGCAGGCGGGCGCGCATCGCCTCGTACAGCGCGCCGGCCCGCGTTGCCTCGACCTCGAAGTGAGCGGCCCCGCGCACCGGGTCCAGGGCGTGCAGGTAGTAGGGCAGGACGCCCAGCTCGAACAGGCGCGTGGCCAGTTCGCACTGCGTAGCCACGGCGTCATTGACCCCGGCGAGCAGCACCGCCTGGTTCAGCAGCGTTACGCCGGATTGCCGCAACTTCGTACAGGCCTCGCCAACGGCGTTCGACAACTCCCGCGGGTGGTTCGCGTGCAGCACCAGGACGACCGGCCAGCGCAGGCTGTCAAGCCAGGCCAGCAACTCCGTGTCGACGCGCTCGGGCAGCACCACCGGCGTTCGGCTGTGGATGCGCAGTCGGCGCAGTCGGGGCAGGGCTTCGAGGCGCTGCGCGATGACCTCGAGGCGGGACGTGTTCAGTGCCAGGGGATCGCCGCCGGACAGGATCACTTCCTCGCAGTCCGGGTCGGCGGCGAGTGCGGCAATTGCCTCGTCGAGCCGGGCCGGTGTGACGATCCCGTCCGTGTACGGATACTCGCGCCGAAAGCAGTACCGGCAGTTGACGGCGCAGGCGCCGGTCGTCATCAGCAGGCTGCGGCCGCGGTACTTGCTCAGCACGCCCGGGGCCACCGTGGCGGCGCCATCGCCGACCGGGTCGCCGCGGAAGCCCGCCACGTCCCGCTCCTCGTCGGCCAGCGGCAGTACCTGGCGCAGCAGCGGGTCGTGCGGATCGCCGCGCCGCATGTTCGCAAGGTAAGGTCGGGGCACCTTCAGGCCGAAACGCCGCGCGGCGGCACGAGCGGCGGGCAGCAGGCCGCGATCCAGACCCAGCGCGTCGAGCAGTTCGGCCGGGTCCGTGATCGCCTGCGCGAGCTCGCGCTGCCAGGCCGACACCCGGTCGGCATGCCGGACCGGGACGGTTGGCGGGGCGTGCTTCGTCGGATTCATGGTCTCGAGAGGCGAATCGGGCTCGTGGGCGAGGATGGTAGCACCGGCCGCCCGGTGACGGTTTACCGCGCCTGCGCGGCAATTGGTCGCAACAGTCATCGGGATTCCGCCACCCTGTTGAAGACGAGGGCGGCTCGTTCGTCTATAGCAGCAAGAACAAGGAATCAAAGGGCGGCATCAGCCCGACAAGCAGAGGGTGACATCAATGAAAGCGATTGAAAGAACGGCGCTGGCGACCGCGGTGTCCGCCGCGGCCCTGATCGGCGGTAGCCCCGCAGTGGCCCAGGACTCGGTGTATCTCGAGGAGATCGTGGTCACCGCCACCAAGCGCGAATCCACCATCCAGGACCTGCCCTTCTCGATCAACGCGCAGACCGCGGCGGACATCCGCCGCAGCGGCGCGGACACCCTCGAGGACCTGTCCCGCAACGTCGCCGGCCTGACGATCCAGAACCTCGGCCCCGGGCAGAGCCAGGTGGCGGTGCGCGGCGTGTCGGCGGGCCAGATCATCCGCGACCAGCCCGGCGTCAAGGAGCAGGTGGGCGTCTACCTGGACGAGTCGGTGATATCCCTGTCGCTGTTCACGCCGGATCTCGACTTTTACGACCTGAACCGCGTCGAGACCCTGCGCGGTCCGCAGGGCACCCTGTTCGGTTCCGGCTCGATCGGCGGCACGATCCGCTACATCACCAACGAACCGAATCCGGACGCTTTCGAAGGGGCCGTCGATCTGGACATCAACAGCCTGAGCGACGGCGAGGAGGGCGGCCACGTCAAGGGCATGGTCAACGTACCGCTCGGTGACGCCGCGGCCCTGCGTGTCGTCGCCTACAGCACCGAGTATGCCGGCTTCATTGACGCCCTGGGCGAGAACGGCAGCCGCCAGTCGGACGTCAACAGCGGCAATCGCACCGGCGGTCGCGTGGCCTTGAAACTGCAGCCGAGCGAGTTCCTGACCATTACGCCGCGCATCGTCTACCAGGAGATCGAGACCGACGGTTTCAATCGTCAGGAGGCGTTCAACCTGTACGCCAATCCGTACACGACGACGCGGCCTGCCATCCAGCTCGACGAACGCGAACAGTACCTGCTCCTCGACGAGGCCTTCGAGGACGAGACCACGATCGGCGACGTCGTCGTCGAGTGGGATACCGGAGCCGGCGAGGTGACCTTCGTCGGCAGCTACACCGACCGCTCGATCCTGGTCAGCCGGGACGCGAGCGCCCTGACCGGCAGCGTCTCGGTCGACCTCGGATTTCCGGAGGACGCCATCCTGCTGCCGTCGAACCTGCGCGACACGACGGAACTCGAGCAGACCACCTACGAGCTTCGTTACAGCAGCGACACCGACTCGGACCTGCAGTTCGTGATCGGGGCCTTCTACTCGGACACCCAGCGCGACTACGCCCAGCGTCTGCCGACCCCGGGCTACGACTTCTACACCGACCTGGTGCTCGGTGCCGGCACTGCCGCGGCAGTGACGCCGCCCTACGGGCCGGATTCACCGTACAACGCCGACCTCAGCTACGACATCGAGCAGATCGCCGCCTTCGGCGAAGCCAACTATCGGGTGTCGGACCGTTTCGTGCTGACTCTCGGTGCCCGTTACTACGACACCGAAGAGGACCGTGTGATTTTCGGTACCGGCCTGTTCTCGGACGGCTGGGACCAGAGCGACAGCACCTCGTCGGACGGCTGGACGCCGCGCGTCATGGCCAGCTACGAGCTCAACGAGCGGGTGACCCTGAACGCGCAGGCCTCCAAGGGCTTCCGCCTCGGCGGCGTCAACGATCCGCTGAACTCCTCGCTGTGCACACCGGAAGACCTCGCGGTGTTCGGCGGCTTCCAGATCTACGACGACGAGGAACTGTGGAACTACGAGACCGGTATCAAGGCCCGCTTCGGCGCCGTGACTGTGAACGCAGCCGCCTTCTACACCGATATCGAAGGACTGCAGGTCACCCTCGACGCCGGCTCCTGCTCGTCGCGGATTTCCTTCAACGTGCCGGAGGCACACACCGCCGGTATCGAACTCGAGATGAGCGCGCAGCCGACCGAAGACCTGTTGCTGACCTTCGCCGGCAGCATGCTCGAAGCGGAGTTCGACTCGACGGTGACGGCGGCCGACGGCTCGGTGCTCGGCGGCGTCAAGGACGGCAACCGTCTGCCGTCGGTCCCCGAGCTGCAGTTCGCCGCGTCGGCGACGTACTTCCTGCCGGCACTGCTCGGTTCCGAGGAGACGTACGTCGCCGCGACCCTGCAGCACGTCAGCAACCGCTACACGCAGCCGACGGACCAGCTGCCCGGCGCCGGCGAGTTCTCATCCGGTCTGCCCTACGGCGGCGCCACCGGATCCGAGGTGACCGATCTCGATCTGCAGCTCGACGCCTACGAGATCATCAACCTGCGGGCCGGTCTGCGCTTCGAGGACTGGGAACTGGCGGCCTACGTCAACAACCTGACCGACGAGAATGCGGACCTGTCCTTCGACCGCGAGCGCGGCGGTCGGGCGCGCCTGGCGTTCCGGACCAACACGCCGCGATCGATCGGCCTTTCCGCCCGGATGATGTTCGACTGATCCGCGGCGACCGGCAGTCGCGTACGCAGGGCCGCGCCACAAGCGCGGCCCTGTCGTTTTCCGGGTATGCCCTGCGCCGTGGCGGTCATGCAACAATGTGCCATTGCCGGGAGGACATGAACCGGAATGAACGGAATCGACCGCGCCCGGTGTGAAGCCCTCGACGCTGCGGATGCGCTGGCGCCACTGCGCGACGAATTCGAACTGCCCGAGGGGGTCGTCTACCTCGACGGCAACTCCCTGGGCGCGCTGCCGAAGGCGGCCCGCGAGCGCGCGCGGCGCGTTGTCGAACAAGAGTGGGGCCGGGACCTGATCCGCAGCTGGAACACGGCCGGCTGGTACGAGGCGCCGCGTCGCGTCGGCGACAAGCTGGGGCGGCTGCTCGGCGCTGCCGCAGGCCAGGTGGTCGCGACCGACGCCACCGGCATCAACCTGTACAAGGTGCTCGCTGCCGCGCTGGCGCTGCGCCCGGAACGGCGCGTACTGGTCATGGAAGGCAGCAACTTCCCGACCGACAACTACGTCGCGCAGGGCCTGCTGGCGCAGCTCGACCGGGGCCACGAGATCCGCTTCGTCGAAGCCGGAGACATCGAGGCGGCGCTCGACGCGGACGTCGCCGCACTGTGCCTGACCCAGGTGCACTACAAGACCGGCCGCGTGCATGACATGGCGGCGCTGACGGCGGCGGCGCACGCCGTCGGTGCCCTGGCCGTCTGGGACCTCGCGCACAGCGCCGGCGTGCTGCCGCTGCACCTGGACACCGACCGCGTCGAC
>CAZOUC010000128.1:0-6788 GCA_964582825.1 uncultured Enterobacteriaceae bacterium
GCCGATTCGGTCAACGCAGGTCGATGTCCACAGCAGCGGCCGCGATGGTCTCGCCCGAGGTGGGGAGGACCTGCTCGGCGGCGAGCAGGAATCCGCCGGTCAGCATGTCACGCGCCTCGTTGCCACCGGCCTGGATCACCGACAGGTCGAAGCCGGCGCTGAACTTGCCCTCGCGGCCCGTCAGCAGCACCACCGCCCCGGCTTCTTCAGCCTGGTCCAGGGCGGCGTTTACGGCGGCGATCATCCGTGGTGACAGGCAGTTGACCTTGCCGTCGTCGAGATGGATGGCGGCGATGCCCTCGTCCAGCTGCATGCTGACCAGTTCGCTCATTGGCGGTGACTCCTCGAACAGTGAAGGGGTGCATGGTCCCGGCTCGCCGCGCCGCCGTCAATGTCCGCAGATCCGCGCCTGCCCGGCCGATCGATCAGGCGCTGACGGCGCTGACCACGCCAAAAGCCAGCCAGGCCAACGCGTAGGCGAGCAGTCCGTAGGCCACGAACAGCCGCGCCGGCAGCTGCCACGAGCCGCTTTCCCGGCGCAGCACCGCCAGGGTCGACACGCACTGGGCGGCGATGGCGAAGAACACCAGCAGCGCAACACCGGAAGCCAGTCCGAGTCCGCTGGCCTGGACCCGTTCCGCCAGAGAGATCACGTCGTCCTCGGCGCCCTCGATGCCGTACAGGGTGCCGAGGGTGCCGACGAACACCTCGCGGGCGAGGAACGAGGCGAGGATCGCTACACCGTATTTCCAGTCGAGCCCCAGCGGCGCGAACAGGGGCTCGATCAGGCGTCCCAGCGTCCCGAGCCACGAAGCGCCGAGATCGGCGCCCTGGTTCGGGAAATAGCCGAGCAACCACACCGCGATGGTGACCCAGAAGATGACCGGTCCGGCCCGGGTCACGAACTGGCCGCTGCGGTTCCAGGCGTTGCGCAACAGGGTGCGCCAGGACGGCAGCCGGTACGGCGGCATTTCCAGGACGAACGGGAGGTCCTCGCCGCGCCCGGCCTGGCCCCGCGACAGCAGTGCGGCGATCAGCAGACCGAGGATCATACCGAACAGGTAGATCCCGAACATGGCCAGCCCCTGCAGGCCGACGAGCCCGCCCAGCGTGGTCTGCGCCGGGATGAACGCGGCGATCAGCAGGGCGTACACGGGCAGGCGAGCCGAGCAGGGCATCAGAGGGATCGTCAGCCAGGTGAGCCAGCGAACGCGCGGCGAATCGACGGTACGCGCGGCGTAGATCGCCGGGATCGCGCAGGCGACGCCCGACAGCATCGGTACGAAGCTCTTGCCACTCAGGCCGAAGGCGCGCAGCGGGCCGTGACAGATCACGGCCGCCCGGGCGAGATAGCCGGAGTCCTCGAGCAGGCCGATCACCAGGGTCAGCACGAAGATCTGCGGGACGAATACCAGGAACGCGCCGAGTCCGCCGAACAGGGCGTCACGGGCAAAATCGCGCGCCACCGGGTGCCCGAGCAGGGGCACGACGACCTGCGCCAATCCGACGAGAGCGGCCTCGACGGCGTCCATTGCCGGCGCGGCCCAGGTGAAGATGGCCTGGAACAGCAGGTACATGATCAGCAGGAAAGCCACGCCACCGGTCACGCTGTGCAGGAAGAAGCCGTCGGCCCGTGCCGTGGAGCTGACCAGCAGGTCGGCACTCGGGCCGTGTGCCACCGCCAGGTCTTCGGCGCGGCGCCGCAGCGCGGCGGCGCCGTCACTGGCGATCAGGGTGCGGTCGACCGAGGGAGGCGGGGATGACCTTGCCGGTGGCGGTTGCCGAAGGGCGTCTTCGAGGGCTTCGAGACCGCGGCCGGTCCGTGCCGAGACCGGCAGAACGTCGTGGCCGATCGCTGCCTGCAGACCGGCGGCATCGAGCTCGAGGTCGTGGTCGTCCAGGACGTCGACGAGGTTGGCCGCCAGCAACACGCGCTTGCCGCTGGCGCGACTCGCCTCGATCACCTGCAGTGCAAAGAGCAGCCCCTTGGCGAGCCGCGTCGCATCGACCACGCAGACGATGGCGTCGACCTCGTCGTCCTGCAGCGCCTGCTCGAACTCGCGCACGGCAATCTGTTCCTCGCCGCTGATCGCCTGCAGCGAATACACGCCCGGAAAATCCACATACTGCAGTTCCGGGTGGCGTCGCGAGCGTCCGCTGCTGACGTCGACGGTAATGCCGGGAAAATTGGCGACTTTCTGTTGCAGCCCGGTCAGCTTGTTGAACAGCAGGCTCTTGCCGGAATTCGGGCTGCCGACGAGCAGGACCCGCCTCAATGGCCCTCTCCCGCCGGATGCAGCGTGAGCCGCGCGGCAATACTGCGGTCCAGCGAGTAGACGGTTCCGGACACCTGGTAGACGCGTGGCGCGCCGAGGCGGGGTCTGACCAGGCAGGTGACCCGGGCGCCCGGGTGAAAGCCCAGCTCGGTCAGACGCGTGCGCACGGCATCGGACAGGCCATCGGCGAAAGCGTGGATCACGCGGGTTTGCCCACTGGGCAGGTCCCACAGGGAGCGATGCATGGGCTCTGGGTTCCCGGTCGACGAAGCGGTGTTCATGGGTGTTTTTGAAGGTACAACAGGATGAGAATCATTCTCAAGGGGAATAGTGGTGAGACCGGACTTGCAATTGCTTCTGGCCTTCAACACCATTTCGGCCTAGCCGAACCCCGCCCGGACCTCTCGCGTGGCCGAAGACGATATCCGCGACCGCCGCGCCGACACGCAGGATCCCGCCCGGGACAGCGCCCGCGGCCCCCTGTACCGCCTCTGGGTCGGCTGGGTGCACTACCTGGCGCCGGCCGGTTCCGATACCGATTACCTGACGGCGCTGCGCGAGCGGACCTTCGTGTCGTTCCTGCTGGCCGGGCTGGTGTCGGTAGCCGGCCTCATCCTGGTTGCCCTGCTGTTCGTCGACCCGGCCTCGCCGGACGGTCTCGAAACGCTGATCGGCGCCGGCGGCTGGTTATTCGGTCAGCTGTTGATCCTGCTCGGCTTTCGCCGGACGGCCCACCGCAGGCTGGCGGTGCACCTGAGCCTCGGCCTGTGCCTGGTCGCGATCAACGCCACTGCTTGGATGAGTGGTGGATTCCAGGCTCCGGAAGGCATCGCGTCGCCGGAAATGGTCGTCGGCGTGGTGATCCCGCTGCTGGCCCTGGCGACCCTCGGTTACCGGGCCGGCATCGCCTGGCTGCTGATCATATGCGCGAACTGGCTCCTGCTGGCCCTGGCGCCGCAACTGCTCGACGGCGGGATCGGTGAGCCGGAGCTCGAGCGCGGATACTTCGAGGCGATGTACATGGTGCTGGCCGGCGTGATCGTGCTGGCGATTTCCAGTATCACGCACTCGGCGAACAGCTCGCTGCAGCGGCGTCTGCTGCGCACGGCCGCCGAGCACGAGCACCGCGCCCGTCACGACGGCCTGACGGGCCTTCTGAACCGCGCCGCCTTCATGGACGTGCTCGACGCCACGCTGCTGCGCTGCTGGCGCAGCGACAGTCGCTGTGCGCTGCTGATCATCGACCTGACCGAATTCAAGTCGATCAACGATCAGCACGGGCACCGTGTCGGCGATCAGTTGCTGAGCGAGTACGCCGACATCCTGCGCAAATCGCTGCGCCGCACCGACATCGCCGGCCGTCTCGGCGGGGACGAGTTCGCCGTCATTCTCGAAGGAATCACCGACCGCGTCAGCGTGAATCGGGCTCTGGGCAAACTGGTGGAGATGGCACGGGTATCGGTACCGACCGACAGCGGCCGCATGCAGATTCGCGCCGCGCTCGGTGTCGCGGTGTTTCCGGACGACGGGGTGGAGCCAAAGCAGCTCTACGACGCTGCCGATGCTGCGATGTACTGCTGCAAGCGCCGGGACCTGGTGGCCGTGTTTCATGCCGACATGGTTGCCGGCCGCCCCGAGGCGCTGCTGGCCGGCGACGGGAGCGCACAGCCTCGAGGCCACCGCTGAAGACCCTCAGGATCCGGGAATGCCTTTCCAGGAGCGCGCCCAGTCGCTGAAGTCGCCCGCCGGCAGCGGCCGGGAAATGAAGTAGCCCTGCGCCTGGTCGCAGCCGAGCTGCCGCAGCATGTCGAGCGTCTGGCGGTCCTCGACGCCCTCGGCAATGGCCTGCAGGTTGAGGCCGTGCGCCATGCCGACGGTCGAGCGCACGATCACCTCGTCCTGCTTGTGGTTCGGCAGTTCCTGGACGAAGGTGCGGTCGATTTTAAGAGCGGTCAGCGGCAGGCGGCGCAGGTAGGCCAGCGACGAATACCCGGTGCCGAAGTCATCGATGTCCAGGGCGAAGCCGAGCTCCGACAGTTCGCCGATGATCTCCGATGCCCGCTCCGGGTCCGTCATCAGCACCGTCTCGGTGATCTCCAGCCGCAGGGCCTCGGCTTCCACCCCCGAGTCCCGCAGCAGGCTGCGCATCTGCTGGGGAAACTGCGCATCGACCATATTGTGCGCGGAGACGTTGATCGATACGGCCAGGCCGATACCCGCTTCGCGAAAGGCACGAATCTGCCGCAGGGCCTCGCGGGCGACCCAGTGCGTCAGCTCGCCCATCAGGTCGCCCGTTTCGGCCACCGGTATGAAGCGATCCGGCGACACGAAACCGTACTTCGGGTGCTCCCAGCGCAGCAGTGCTTCGGCGCCGGTCAGGCTGCCGCTGGCGATGTCGATCTTGGGCTGGAACACCAGAGACAGCTGCCCGCGACCCATCGCCTTGCGCAGTTCCGTGAGCAGTTCGAGATTGCGGGGTCCGGCGTCGTCCTTGCTCGAGTCGTAGACGGCAACACCGCGGCTGCTGCCTTTCGCGGTATTCAGCGCGACGTCGGCGCAACGCAGCAGGTCGTGGGGAATCTCGCCGTCCTCGGGGTAGCGCGCGATGCCGACGGCCGAGGCCAGCACCAGGGTCAGGTCGCCGATGTCGATCGGGTCGGCGACCAGGCGAACCAGCCTGTCGCCGAGTTCGCCACTATCGGCGTGCGCCCGCGCGCCGGGCAAGAGCAGGGCGAACTCGGCGCCGGACAGGCGATAGGCGCGAGTCTTGCCGTCATTGGCAAAGCCCCGCAGACGCTCGGCGAGGGCCTGCAACAGCCGGTCGGCGTGACCGCGGCCGAGCGTGTCGTTGACCTGCTTGAATTCGCGGATATCGACGATCGCCAACGCCGCGCAGTTCTCCTCGAGGTTTTCGAAGTCCTGGCCGAGGCGGTCGCGGTTGCCCAGGCCGGTGAGCGAGTCGTGGTATGCCCGATAGTTGAGCTGCTCGAGGTTGATGGCGTTGGCGAAGGCCATCGAGAAGGTCTGCGAGATCGACTCGTAAGCCTCGTACTGGGTGGCTTCGACCAGCTCGGCGCGGCGCACCCAGACCTGCACCATGCCCAGTATGTCGTCGTTGTAGACCAGCGGAATGCCGATCAGCGACCGCACGCCGTGCTGGCGGGCCAGTGCCTGCAGACTGTCATCGATCTCGAACTCGCTGCCAGCGGATTCCAGATCTGGAATCGGCAGGATCTTCTTGAGCTTGGCCACCACGCCGGCATAGCTGTTGCGGCTCGGCAGCAGTTTGACCGGTTCGACGATTTCGCGCGTCAGATCGGAGCCGCCCCAGGCGATCAGTTCGAAGTCCTGCCGGTCGACCCGATAGCGGAAGAACCCGGCCCAGACACCCGGGAATTGGCCGACGAGCTTCTTGCAGGCCAGCCTGGCCAGCTGTTCCACGGTGTGGTTCTGACCGAGCTCCGGCGCCAGGCTGTTGAGCAATTGCAGCAGCTGGTTGCGCCGCCGCAGTTCGTCGACCAGCATCAGCTGGCTGACGAGGTCCGACAGGGACGCCGCGAGCTCCCGCTCGGCCTCGCTCCAGTCACGTGGCTGTTCCAGATGTTCGAAGCACAGTATGCCGTAGACGCGACCGGAGCGGCGCAGCGTGGCATCGAGCAGCGCGTGCACGCCGAGGGGCTTGAGGTAGCCGTCGACGAGATCGGCGGTGCGATCGTCGCGCATCGCCTGTTCCGCGGCGAGGATGCGGTCGCTTGCCAGGGCCTCGAAGTAGCGGGGATACAGGTCGTAGGGCAGGACGCCTGCCGCCGGCAGCCGACCGCGCTTCCGGTCACGCTTGGCGATGCAGACCATGCTGCGGCCGTCGTCGGTGTGTCGCCAGACCGAAGCGACGCTCGTCGCCAGTCCCGCGAGCCCGGTGTTCAGTATACGGTCGAGCGCGTCGGGCAGGTCGGCCGACCACAGCGCCTCGTCCTTGCTGAGATTGAGGTACAGCGTGCGTGCCTGCTGCATGCGCAGTTCGCCCGCCGGCCCCGGAGTCGTCATGCCGCGTTCGCCTGGTGCATCGAGTGCTCGTAGGAGACAATGATTGGGCGTTGCCGAAGTGTAGAGCCAGGGCATTGAGGAACGCAACGGAACGTGCTGAACGCTCGTTGAGTGACGACCGCGCCGCTTGTCGGAACCGCAGGCGCGGCAGACGTCTTGTTTCCGGGAGCCGTTTTTTCGGGAGAGTCCATGGACAGCAACACGCAGCAGGCCGTCGAAGCGGCCGTATTCCGGCGCCTGATCGAGCACCTCGACAGCCGCCGCGACGTACAGAACATCGAGCTGATGAACCTTGCCGGCTTCTGCCGTAACTGCTTGTCGAAATGGTACGTCGCGGCGGCCGCGGAGCACGACGAGGCGCTCGGCCTCGATGAAGCGCGCGAGATCGTTTACGGCATGCCCTACGCCGATTGGAAGGCGCGTTACCAGACCGAAGCCACGCCCGAGCAGCGCGCCGCCTTCGACGCC
>CAZOUC010000129.1:0-5436 GCA_964582825.1 uncultured Enterobacteriaceae bacterium
CGCCGCTGATCGCCGCGGTGCGGGTCCCGCCGTCAGCCTGGATCACGTCGCAGTCGACCACCACGGTGTTCTCGCCGAGTCGCTCGAGGTCCACCGCGGCCCGCAAGGAACGACCGATCAGGCGCTGGATTTCGATGGTGCGGCCACCCTGCTTGCCGCGCGCCGCCTCCCGATCCATGCGCGTGTTGGTCGCCCGCGGCAGCATGCCGTACTCGGCGGTGAGCCAGCCCTGGCCGCTGCCGCGCAGGAAGCGCGGCACGCCCTTTTCGATACTGGCCGTGCAGATCACCCGCGTGTCGCCGAATTCGACCAGCACCGATCCCTCGGCGTGACGGGTGAATCCGCGCTGCATGCGCACGTTGCGAAGTTGGTCGGCGCGGCGGCCGCTGGGTCGTTGCATGAAGTTCTCTCCGGGTGGGGAGCCGGATTATACACAGCCGGTCACGGCCGGTCGGACTGCTACAATTGCAGGGCAATTGCCGTGGGGAGAGCCTCGAGTGGCGCACAGCATGACCGCCTTTGCGCGCCTCGAGCGCAGTGGACCCTGGGGCCAGCTGGCCTGGGAGCTGCGCTCGGTCAACCACCGCTACCTGGAACCGGTTTTCCGCCTGCCCGATCTGTTCCGGCAGCTGGAACCCTACTGCCGTGAGCGGCTCAAGAGCACGCTGAAGCGCGGCAAGGTCGATTGCAGTCTGCAGTTCGTAGCCGACTCCTCGGCTCAGGAACTCGGCGTCGACGAAGCCCTCCTCGAGCGCCTGTGCCGACTCGGCGACGAACTCGCCGCGCGCCACCAGGCGACGGCGCCGGTCAGCCCGCTGGAACTGCTGCGCTGGCCCGGCGTGCTGCGCGAGACCGGCGTGGACCAGGAACGCCTGCGCGAAGAAGCGCGCGCCGCGTTCGATGAGGCCGTCGCGCAACTCGATGGCTTCCGCGCCCGCGAGGGTACCGAGCTGGCGGCGATGATCGTCGAGCGCGTCGACGCCATCGAACGGCTCACGACCGACCTGCGCGCGGCCCTGCCCGAACTGCGCGCGGCGCAGCGCCAAAGGCTGCTGGACCGCCTCGGCGAACTGGACGTCAGCGCCGATCCACAGCGCCTCGAGCAGGAGCTGGTGATCATGGCGCAACGTGCCGACGTCGACGAGGAGCTCGACCGCCTGGGCACGCACCTGCGCGAACTGCGACGGGTGGTCGCCGGCACCGGTCCCTGCGGCCGGCGCCTCGACTTCCTGCTGCAGGAGATCAACCGCGAGGCCAATACCCTGGGCTCCAAGTCCGGCGCGCTGCAGACCACCAATACCGCGGTGGAAATCAAGGTGCTGATCGAGCAGATCCGCGAACAGGCGCAGAACCTCGAATGAGCGGTGGAGGCAGAACCGGCGGCCATCTGCTGACCGTCTCGGGGCCCTCCGGCGCCGGCAAGACACACCTCGTAAACTACCTCACCGGCGCCGACGACGACGTCGCCCTGTCCGTGTCGCACACCACGCGCCCGATCCGCGACGGCGAACGCGACGGCGTCAACTACCACTTCGTCAGTCGCGAACGTTTCGAGGCCATGCTCGCCGACGGGGCGTTCCTCGAACACGCGGTGGTGTTCGGCAACCTCTACGGCACCGCGCGCGAACAGGTCGAGGCCTTGCTGGCGTCCGGCCGCGACGTGATCCTCGAGATCGACTGGCAGGGCGCAAGACAGGCACGACAACTGGTCGCGGGCTGCCGTTCGGTGTTCATCCTGCCACCCTCGCGCGAGTCCCTCGAGCGCCGTCTGCGCGGCCGCGGCCAGGACGATCCCGAGGTGATCGCCCAGCGCATGGCGCAGGCGGTCAACGAGATGTCCCACTACGACGAGGCGGACTTCCTGATCGTCAACGACGACCTGCGGCGCGCCGAGGGCGACATGCTGCGGATTCTTCAGGCGGTGCGCGGCGCGGGCGATGCCGAGGCCCTGGACCTGGCGAGCCAGCAGCGACGGCACCGGCATTTGTTGCGGGAACTGCTGGCCGATTGAGGCCGTCCGAAACTGGTATACTGGCGCGTTCGTAGTCAATGAATCCAAGGAGCAATCCATGGCCCGCATCACCGTCGAGGAGTGCCTGGACCAGGTCGACAATCGTTTCGAGCTGGTCATGCTCGCCGCCCGCCGCGCCCGCCAGATCGCGACCGGCGGCCGCGACCCGCTGGTCGACGAAGAGTCCGACAAGCCCACCGTGATCGCCCTGCGCGAAATCGAAGAGGGCCTCGTCAACGAGGAGTTCTTCCACGAGGCGCCGGACGCGCAACTCGAGGAGTTGATGGAAGCGGAGAACCTGCAGGACTCGCTGGGCGAGAACTGATCCGCCCCGGGCTGCACCGAGAGGCGACGCCCACATGCAGCTCACCATAGGCAACCTGAGCGACAAGCTCGACGGCTACCTGAAGCCGGAACAGGTGCGCGCCGTCCGGCGCGCCTACTACTACGCCGAGCAGGCCCACGACGGCCAGATGCGGCGCAGCGGCCAGCCCTACGTCACCCACCCGCTGGCCGTCGCCAATGTCCTCGCCGACATGCACATGGACTCGCAGAGCCTCATCGCGGCCCTGCTGCACGACGTGATCGAGGACACCGGCATCAACAAGGAGGCTCTGGGCGGTCAGTTCGGCCCCGAGGTCGCCGAGATCGTCGACGGCGTCAGCAAGCTGACCCAGTTCGAGTTCGAGACCCGCGCCGAAGCGCAGGCCGAGAACTTCCAGAAAATGGCCCTGGCGATGGCGCGGGACATCCGCGTCATCCTGGTCAAGCTCGCCGACCGCCTGCACAACATGCGCACCCTGGAGGTCCTGCGGCCCGAGCAGCGCCAGCGGATCGCCCGGGAAACACTCGAGATCTACGCGCCGATCGCCCAGCGCCTGGGGATGAACAACCTGCGGGTCGAATTCGAGGATCTCAGCTTTGCCGCCCTGTACCCGATGCGCTCGCGCCGCATCGGTGCCGCGGTGCGCCGCGCCCGCGGCAACCGCAAGGAGCTGATCAAGCAGATCCGCAAGAAGATCAGCAGCTGCCTGCAGGAAGAGGGCATCGACGCCGAAGTCCTCGGTCGCGAGAAGCACCTGTACAGCATCTACCAGAAGATGCGCCACAAGGGTAAGGGCTTCTCCGAGATCATGGACGTTTTCGCCTTCCGCATCATCGTCGACTCGGTGGACACCTGTTACCGCGTGCTCGGTGCCGTGCACAACCTCTACAAACCGGTACCGGACCAGTTCAAGGACTACATCGCGATCCCCAAGGCCAACGGCTACCAGTCCCTGCACACGGTGCTGTTCGGCATGCACGGCGTGCCCATCGAGGTGCAGATTCGCACCCACGACATGGAAGAGATGGCGAATTACGGCATCGCCGCCCACTGGCTGTACAAGAGCGGCAAGGACGACCGCCCGGCCGGCAACCACGCGCGCGCCCGGCAGTGGATCCAGGGCCTGCTGGAGATGCAGCAGCGCGCCGGCAACTCCCTGGAGTTCATCGAGAGCGTCAAGATCGACCTGTTCCCGGACGAGGTCTACGTGTTCACGCCGCGCGGCCAGATCCTCGAGCTGCCGAACGGCGCCACGCCGGTCGACTTCGCCTACGCGGTGCACACCGACGTCGGCAACGGCTGCGTCGCCTGCCGCGTGGACCGCAACCTGGCGCCCCTGAGCACGCCCCTGCAGAGCGGCCAGACCGTGGAAATCGTCACCGCGCCGGGCGCGCGCCCGAACCCGAGCTGGCTCAGCTTCGTGGTAACCGCCAAGGCCCGCGCCAACATCCGCCATTTTCTCAAGCAGCAGCGCGACACCGAGGCCCGCGACCTCGGCCGCCGCCTGCTCGACAAGGCCCTGCTGTCGCTCGACGCCAGCCTGAAAGCCGTGGGCGACGAGGCCGTCGCCAAGCTGCTGCGGGAAACCGGACGCAACAGCTTCGACGAGCTGCTCGCCGAAATCGGCTCGGGCAACCGCGTCGCCTTGCTGACCGCGCGGCGCCTGCTGACCCTGCAGCTCGGTGAGGCCGAAACCATCGAGCCCGGCGGCGGCGGCAGCGAGCTCGCGCTCGACATCCAGGGCACCGAAGGCCTGATGCTGACCTACGCGCGCTGCTGCTACCCGATACCCGGCGACCCGATCTTCGGCCACATCAGCGCCGGCCGCGGCATCGTCGTCCACCGCGAGGAATGCAAGAACATCGCCGAGTTCCGCAATGACCCGGAGCGCAGCTGCGCGCTGCGCTGGGCTGACGAGCCCGAGGGCGAGTTCGACGTCGAGCTCAAGATCGAGCTGCAGAACCGGCGCGGCATCCTGGCGGTGCTCGCCAACAAGATCAGCAGCCTGGACGTGAACATCGAGAAGATCACCACCGAGGACAAGGACGCTGACGTCAGTCTCGTCCGCCTGGTCATCGAGGTTCGCGACCGGGTGCACCTGGCGCGTATCATCCGCCGCATCCGCACGATCAAGTCCGTTTACCGCGTCAGCCGCGTGCGGCGCTGACCGCAGGAGGCTTCAGGCGAAAAATGAGTAACAGGGCGGTCATTCACAGCAACCGGGCGCCGAAGGCCATCGGGCCCTACAGTCAGGCGGTCAAGGTCGGCCAGACGGTATACCTCTCCGGGCAGATACCGCTCGACCCGGAGACGATGGAGCTGGTCGGCGGCGACGACACCGCGGCCCAGGCGCAGCAGGTATTCCGCAACCTGGGCGCCGTGGCCGAAGCCGCCGGCGGCAGCCTGAGCGATGCCGTGAAGGTCACCGTGTACCTGGTCGACCTCGCCGATTTCGGCGCGGTCAACGGCGTCATGGAACAGTGGTTCGGCACGCCGTTTCCGGCCCGCGCCTGCGTGCAGGTCGCGGCGCTGCCGCGCGGCGCACGCGTGGAGGTCGACGCCGTCCTCGCCCTTTGACGACACCGCTCGCCGAGCAGCCGCTCAGCTCGCTGCGCGGCGTCGGCCCACGGCTCACCGAGCGGCTCGGATCGCTGGGCATCGAGCGGGTCCAGGACCTGCTGTTTCACCTCCCCCTGCGCTACCAGGACCGCACCCGCATCCGCCCGATCGGCAGCCTGCAGCCCGGCGAAGACGTGCTGATCGAAGGGCGCGTGCGCGGTGTCGACGTGGTCCCGGGCCGCCGCCGCAGCCTGCTGTGCCGGGTGCAGGACGGCACGGGCCTGATCTCGCTGCGCTTTTTCCACTTCAGTGCGGCGCAGCAGCGCCAGTTGGCCGCGGCGCACACCCTGCGCGCCTACGGCGAGGTCCGGCCCGGCCGCAGCGGCTTCGAGCTGTATCACCCGGAGACCCGCATCGTCGATCCCGACGCGCCGCCGCCCCTCGACGACCGCCTGACACCGATCTACCCGAGCACCCAGGGCCTGCAGCAGACCAGCCTGCGCAAGCTGGTCGCGCAGGCGCTGGCCCGGCTCGACGACGC